>JAJZNM010000128.1 GCA_021852325.1 Pseudomonadota bacterium | reverse complement strand
GGCGCCCCAGGACCTCCATTTCACATTTGCCGCCTATGATAGCCTCGGCATGCCGCTCGTCCAGCGATGGAGCGGCCGGCAGATCGCCATGGCGCTCACCGCACCGGGCCCCTTTGTCCCCGGGGATGCCTACGAGATCTCGACCCAGCCTCGCGGATTCCCAGACATGGGAACTTCCTGTGTCGAGCTCAAGGCACTCACAATCGCACCGAGAGGAGCACCCGCGTTTACGGTATCCGGCAGCAAAGCACTCGCACCCTATCTCTCACCCGTCCTGCGTGGGACGTGCAAGGACCTCGGGCCTGCGCTCTTCCTCCTCCCACAGAACGGCCGCTGAGCGCCTCCTCCCGGACTTTGGACGAGCCCCGCGCCTGTGCGGCGCGCTGGCTTACGGCGCCTTTTCGGAAGCGTTCAGTTCCTTCAGGATCGTCGCCGTGAGGACATCCGCACGGGTCGCATAAACCGTACCCGCACCGGTATCGAAAATGATCGCGAAGCCGTGCGTCTTTGCGTAGTGCCGGATCAGGACGACGAGTTTCTGCTGGATCGGACTGAGAAGCGCATCACGTTTGGCCGTGATCTTGTCGTGCGTCTTGAGATAGGTGGCGCGCAGCGCGAGCTCACCCCGCTGAAACGCGGCAATGTCTTTTTTCTGCTCGGCCTTGGTCTCGTGCGGCAGGTTCTTCTGGAGGAGCGTCCGTTCCTCATTGAGCCGCGTCTCCGACCGCTTGAATGCCGCGGCCTGTTTCTTCACGTAGGCCTGAAGCGCGGTGGCGGCGGCCTTCCCGGCGGTCGACTGGGTGATCACGTAACGCATGTTGACCACGCCAATCCGTTCGGGTTGAGCAGAGGCAACGCCGACGAGTCCGGGCAAAAGACCGCAAAGAGACAGGGTCAGCGGGAAAAGATACTTGCGCATGGATAGGGAACTCCGCGGTAGTGGGTTCGTGATGATGGCCGGGGCGTGGGATGCAGCAGGCACTCCCTGAAGGCGTCCTCGAGAGCAGTCAGGCGTCTCCCCCCATCCGGATAGTTTAACGCAGCCCGCGTCCGCCTGTTTACCCGGTCATGCCCCGGGGGAATCGACGGGGCGGGCACCCCAACCGATGTGGGCCTGGCGCGGCCCGGCCAGGATCCGTCCTGTCCGGAAGACCAGTTAGAATGGGGTTTAACGTGCGGAGATCGGGTTCTCACATGTCCATCACCTTGGCGAGCTGGAACGTCAACTCGGTCCGTGTCCGGATGCCGCAGATCGAGACCTGGCTTGAGAGCCGCCCGGCCGATCTCCTGGCACTCCAGGAAACCAAGACGCCGGATCCCCTCTTCCCCGCAGTCGACTTTCATGCGCGGGGATTCACGAGCGTCTACCGGGGCCAGGCCGCCTACAACGGGGTGGCCATCCTGGCCCGCGAGCCACTTGACCGGGTTGAAGACGAGCTCGATCCGGCCTTCCCCGACCGGCGCTTTCTCTCGGCTCAGACCGGCTCTGGCTTCCACCTGGTCAACATCTATGCGCCGAATGGCGAATCACTCGAATCCGACAAGTTCCGCTACAAATGCGCCTGGTACGCGGCCCTCGTCGAACGCCTCC
The DNA here is from genome assembly GCA_021852325.1 of Pseudomonadota bacterium. Taxonomy (GTDB): domain Bacteria; phylum Pseudomonadota; class Gammaproteobacteria; order JAKAQQ01; family JAKAQQ01; genus JAJZNM01. The sequence goes on along the minus strand of JAJZNM010000128.1, from coordinate 7,509 downwards.
GCGGGCTGCTCCGGATCCATCCGAAGCTCGCACTCGTCGGGGATTTCAACCTGGCACCGGCCGGTTGTGATGTCTACGATCCAGAGGCCTTCGAAGGATCGGTGCTCACGGACCCACGCATCCGCTGCTATTTCGCGGAGCTCGAGGCGCTCGGCCTCGTCGACGCCTATCGCTACCAGCACCCCGATCAAACAGCCTTCTCCTGGTGGGATTACCGGAGGGGCGCCGCCAGGCGGGGGGAAGGATTGCGCATCGATCTCATCCTCCTGTCAGAAGCCCTGCTGCCGAGGCTTCGCCAATCCGGAATCGCGGAGGAGATCCGTTCCCATCCGCGCCCCTCGGATCACGCACCCGTCTGGGTCGAACTCGATCCATGAATCCACGTCCCGAAACCGTCCGGCTCAGCGCGGATCGGCTGACCCTCCATCTCGCGTTTTCCGACGGGGCGTCGTTTGACCTGCCGAGCCTTTACCTCCGGGTGTTCAGCCCTTCGGCCGAAACCGGCGCCGCACTGGGCCGCGACCCGGCTCTGCTCCTCGTCCCCGACCGTCCCGTCCGGATCGAGACCCTCGAGCCGGTCGGTCATTATGCCTTGCGACTCGTTTTCGACGACGGACACGCGAGCGGTCTTTACGCCTATGATTTCCTCCGCGAACTCGGGGAAACCCGGTCCGAACGCTGGGCACGCTACGAGCGCCGTGTGGCCGCGGCCAGGACGGGGGCGGGCGGGGAGGGGGTTCCATGACCCTTCCGGATCCGGACGCCCTCACGGATTTTGGATTCGAACAGGTCCCTTTCGAGGAGAAGACGCGTCGCGTCCGTCGGGTATTCGATTCCGTTGCCGGCCGCTACGATCTCATGAACGATCTCATGTCGGGGGGGCTCCACCGCTTCTGGAAACGGTTTGTGGGAACCCTGGCTCGTCCCGGAAGAATCCATCCCCGGGTGCTCGATCTCGCTTCGGGGACCGGTGATCTGATCGGCGTCCTCGACCGCGTGATTCCGGTGCCGGCCCTCCGCGTCGCCTCCGACATCAATCACGAGATGCTGCGCCGGGGGCGCGACCGGCATGCCCACGGCACCCGCATCACCGAGCTCTTCTGGGTCGAGGCCGATGCGGAACAGCTGCCGTTCGCGGACCAGACTTTCGATCTCGTCACCATGGCCTTCGGACTGAGAAACGTGACGCACAAGGAGCGCGTACTGGCGGAGATCCGGCGCGTGCTCTGCCCGGGAGGGATGGTCCTCGTCCTCGAGTTCTCCCATCCGCCGAGCGCCCCGGTCCGGAAGCTCTACGACCGCTATTCGTTCGAGATCCTGCCGCGCCTCGGCCGCTGGGTCGCGCACGACGAGGCGAGCTACCGCTACCTCGCCGAATCGATCCGACGTCATCCGGACCAGGCCACACTCAAGCGGATGATGGAGCAGGCGGGGCTCGCCCGCGTCGACTATTTCAACCTGAGTCTCGGCATCGTGGCGGTGCACCGGGGGTATCGGCTGTGAGCACGAAAGACGGCTTCCGCCGGGCCATCGAACGGGCGCTTGGACGGATCGTGGACCGGGCGTTCCCGGACCCGGACACGCGGGCCCTCCTCGGGGGGCGGCATGTCGCGATCCATCTCCTCAACCCGAAGACCGATCTCTACCTGTCCCTGGGCCATCTCGGGCTCGGCTTCGAGCCCCCACCGGCCTCACCACCGGACCTTTCCCTCACCGGGTCGATCGCCGACTTTCGCGCGCTCGCTCGCGGGGAAAATCCGCCTGGGCTCAAGATCTCCGGTGATCTCGGGTGGATCCGGACCGTTGGCGCTTTAGCCGAGACCCTGCCGCGCGGGCGGGCGGAGCGGGTTACCTTACTCCTGGGCGAGGAGCCCGCAGCCTGGGTCAATCCAGGCCTCGACCGGGCCTTCTACCTCGCCCATCTTTTCGCCGGTTCGCTCGGCTGGGGGATCGCACAGGCACTCACCACGGCGGGCACAGGCGTCGACCGGCGTCAAGCGAGGCGCCTCGACGAGACGATCGAGTCCTTGTCCCGCCAGGTCTCTGACCTCGAGACGCGTCTCAGCGCCCTAGACGACCGGGATCCGGCATGAGGATCGAGCACGGATTGCGCCTCGCCTGGATCCAGTGGATCCTGATCAAGCACGGGCTCGACGATCTCCTGTTCGAATGGACCCCGCTGCGTCACATCCGCCCGGCGAGGCGTCTCCTCCCCTGGCACTGGTGGCTGCGCAAGACCCCGCTCGCGATCCGCCTGCGTCTCGCGCTCGAAGACCTCGGACCGATCTACGTGAAGTTCGGACAGGTGTTGTCGACGAGACGCGATCTTTTGCCGCACGACTTCATCGATGAGCTCACCAAGCTCCAGGACCGCGTGCCGCCCTTTCCCACCGCGCAGGCCCAGAGTGCGATCGAGACCGCACTCAAGGCCCCGCTCGCCACGCATTTTGCGCATTTCGACGAGACGCCACTCGCCTCGGCTTCAATCGCCCAGGTTCACGCCGCCACCCTGCACGATGGCCGGGAAGTGATCGTCAAGATCATCCGCCCCGACATCGACCGCCTGATCGCGCGCGATCTCGCGCTCCTCGACCAGCTCGCTGCCTGGGTCGAACGCTACTGGGCTCCCGGGGCCCGGCTCCACCCGCGTGCGATCGTCGAGAAATTCGCCCAGACGCTGAGGACGGAGCTCAACCTGCTCGAAGAAGCCGGGCATGCCAGCCGCCTCAGACGCAACTTCAAGGACAGCCGGATCCTCGGCGTTCCGGAAATCGTCTGGGAACTCACCCGTGAACGGGTCATGGTCCAGGAACGGATCTACGGCATCCCGATCCACGACTTCGCAACACTCCGGGCGCATGGCGTCGATCTCAAGACGCTCGCCAACCACGGCGTATCAATCTTCTTCACGCAGGTGTTCCGCGACAATTTCTTCCACGCCGACATGCATCCGGGCAACCTCTTCGTGGATGCCCGGGATCCACGCCATCCCCGCTACCTGGCCGTCGATTTTGGCATCATGGGCAGCCTCACCGAAGAAGACCGCCACTATCTCGCAGCCAACTTCCTGGCTTTTTTCAACCGCGACTACGGACAGGTGGCACGCCTCCACCTTGCCTCCGGCTGGGTGCCGCCGGACACCCCGCTCGACGAACTCGAAGCAGCGATCCAGAGCGTCTGCGAACCGATTTTCAACCGCCCGCTCAAGGACATCTCGCTTGGACAGCTCTTGATCCGCCTCTTCCAGACCGCGCGGCGCTTCGAGGTGGAACTCAAGGCCGAACTGGTCCTCCTGCAAAAGACTCTGATCGCCGTGGAAGGCCTGGGCCGGCAGCTCGATCCCGATCTCGATCTCTGGAAGACTGCGAAGCCCCTCCTCGAGGCGTGGATGAAGAAGGAGATCAGCCCGCTCACCCTCGTCAGGAAGACCGTCGAGAACTGGCCTGCGATCGCCTGGTCACTCGAGAACTGGATCGAACGGGCTCCGGCCCGTCTGGCCCACCCCGGGCGGACCGGGGCGATATCTCCGGTGGAATCACAAGCTTCCCGGCCCCGATCCGGCGCCCTCCGGCTCGGTGTGGCGGCGCTCATCCTCGCAAGCGGATTTGCGTGGGTGCAACTCGGCTTCACTCCGCCCATCGTGGGCCCGCTCACGCTCGCACTCGGGGGTGTGCTCCTCGCCGTGCTCTGGTGGCGCGCCTGAGCCTGCCCTCATAGGCGCTCACTCTGGTCACAGCTGGCGAAAACCGCAACCGGGGGGACCTTTCCTCTTGCGAGCATCATCACCTTGAAGAGTTCACCGGCCTCATGGGGCCCGGTGAGCCTGAGCACCTGGCGTACCCAGTCGCTCTGGCGGGCGGCATCCGGGCTCCCACCGTCGATCAGTCCGGTAGCCAGAACGAACGGCGCGAGCGGAGCATAGCCTGCGAGTTCGAATCCGGAAGCGTCCACCGCCTCGGCGAGCCGAGTGAAATCGACCATAGCGGTCAGGTCCTCGACCCCGGGCGCATGCAGTGGGTCGTCGTGGACGAGCTGGCGGAAAAAACACTGGAGCGTACCCATCCCGCGATCCGGGTGGTAGTAGTGACGCCGGCTGTAGCCGTAATCGATGATGCAGGCGTAGCCCCGGGTGCATCCGGTGAGGAGGGTTCCAAGCCGGGTGGCGAGTCCGGGACGGCACTCCGTGCGATAGCCCTCCGGCAAGGGGCCGAGGAGCGCTTCGATCCCGGCGAGCTCGTCCCCGACCGGCGCGCGGAGGCTCATGGGCTCGAAGACGGGCTGCCCGCTCCGGAGCGCCACGCCCCATTCGAACCACCCCGACCGGCCCTTTTCGACCCGCGCAACCGGAAATGCGTCGACGATCTCGTTCAGGACGACAATCCCCTCCCACTTCGTCGGGGGATCGGGACACCACTCGAAGTGGGTCCGGGACTGCTTCCTTGGCCCCGCGAGCCAGGATTGCTGGAGCGACCAGGCAGCAGGATCCGGCTCGACCAGGATGCATTGATCGAGCGGGGTGCCGGCACGCTCGAGGGCGAGGGTGAGTTGCCCGGCGAGCCCACCGGTTCCGGGGCCGATTTCAACGAGCGTCCGTTCGAGCCCCCCCGCATAAAGCGGCGCGAATACCCGTGCCAGGGACTCGGCAAAAAGTGGCGTCGTTTCGGGAAGGGTCACGAAATCACCGGCGTGCCCGATCGGTGGGCGGCCCCTGCGGTAGTAGCCGAGCCCGGGTTCGTAGAGTGCACAGTCCATGTAGCGGTCGAAATAGACCAAGCCCTCCGCATCCGTGATCTCACCGATGCGCCGGATCATCGCGCGCACGCGCCCTTGCTCCTCGTCCGTGAGTGCCGGCAAGACACCCGTCCGGAACCCGAGACTCAACCAATCCTCAAGCGCCGACCCGGTCGGCCGATCCGTGATGACCCATATCCGTTATGCTAGCAGAGCCTCGCCAATCACCCCCCGGATGCCCATGCCGAGCAGAGCCCCCCAAGCACGAGATGACGAGGGCGCGGTCGCGCTCGTCACGGGCGCGGCGCGGCGCCTAGGCGCCGCCACGGCATCCCTGCTCCACGAATCGGGGATGCGTGTCGTAGTCCATTACCACCACTCCGGGACGGAAGCGCAAGAGCTCGTCACCACGTTCAATCGCCTGCGCCCCGGTTCGGCACACGCGATCCAGGCGGACCTCACGGCCCCTGACACGATCCGGCCACTCGTGGATCGAGCCCACGCCTTCTGGGGCCGCCTGGATGTCCTCGTGAACAATGCCTCGTCGTTCTATCCGACGCCGCTCGAGACGGTCTCGGAAGCCTCATTCGATGATCTCGTGGGCACCAATCTCAAAGCGCCGCTCTTCCTGATCCAGGCAGCCGCACCCCATCTCCGAGAGCGCGGTGGGTCGATCGTGAACCTGATCGACATCCATGCAAGGCGCCCGCTCCGGGGCTACCTCGTCTACGGATCCGCGAAGGCCGGGCTCGAGATGCTGACCCGCGCACTCGCGCGGGAACTCGCGCCCGAGATCCGTGTGAACGGCATCGCTCCAGGCTCGATCCTCTGGCAGGCATCGGACCTGCCTGAGGCGCAGAAACGCCAGATCCTGAAGCGCACCCCCCTCGGCCGGCTCGGAACCCCGGAGGACATCGCGCGAGCGGTCCTGTTCCTGGTCCGGGACGCCCCCTATGTAACCGGCGCGATCCTCCCGGTGGATGGCGGGCGGAGCATCGGCTGGTAAGGTTAGGCGGACGGGCCAATCGCCCTCCGGGTCCGCTCGAGGATCACCCCGACCGTCGAGGTCCCTCGTACGGCCCCAGGCTTGGCCACAACGATCCGCACCGCCAAGGCACCAAACTCCTCGAGGATGATCCGTGCCGCCGCCTCGGCGAGCGATTCGACTAGGGCGAAGTGCCGGTCATTCGCGAGCGCCCGGATCGCCTCGGCCACCGCCTTGTAGTCGATCGTCTCCTCGAGCTGCCCACTCGCGGCTGAAGACGCCAGATCGACCGACATCTCGAGATCCAAAACGAGCCTCTGGCGCAGGGGCATTTCGTAGGCATGTACACCAATCCGGGCTTCGACGGTAAGCCCCTGGATGAACACCCGGTCGAGGGCACCGGTCACGCCCGGGATCCGGGTTGCGCCAGGGAGTCGAGAGGCCAACGCGTCCTCACCGGCACGGTATCCGCCGGATGCTCGCCCGCCTTCCACCGGAGCCAGGCCACGTGGGCGATCATGGCGGCGTTGTCGGTGCAGAACTCGGTGGGCGGGAACACGACCCGGACGGCGGAAGCTTCGGCCCGCGCCGAGAGGGCCTCCCGGAGGCGCGCATTGGCACTCACGCCCCCACAGACCACGAGTGCCCTACACCCGGTCATGGCGAGCGCGCGGAAACTTTTCTCAACCAGCACCTCGACGATGGATGCCTCGAACGCGCAGGCGAGATCCGCGCGGTGCGCCCGCCGGAGCGGCTCAGGCAATGCCCGAAGGGCATAGAGGAGCGCCGTCTTGAGCCCGCTGAAACTCATCTCGCAGCCGTCCTGATCGAGCATGGGACGCGGGAGCCTGAAACGCCCCGGCACCCCTTCCCGGGCAAGCGCGGACAGCGCCGCCCCACCGGGGTAGGACAAGCCGATGAGGAGCGCCGCCTTGTCAAACGCCTCGCCAGCGGCATCATCGCGCGTCGCGCCGATGAGTTCATAGCAGCCAAGCGCGCGCACGAAGACGAGTTCCGTGTGCCCGCCCGAGACGACCAGCGCGACGAAGGGCGGGTCGATCGGCGTAGGGCCGAGTCCTCCCGAGAAAATATGGGCCTCGAGGTGGTGGATCCCGAAAAACGGGATACCGCGCGCAAAGGCCAGGCTTTGCCCGAGGGCGTGGGCAACGTGCAGGGCACCCGGCAACCCGGGTCCGGCCGTCGCCGCCACGGCCGTGAGATCCTGGATCCCCTGCCCGGTGTCCCGAAAGAGCGTCTCGATCAAAGGCAGAAGGTCACGGGCATGATCACGCGAGGCCAACTCGGGAACCACGCCCCCGTAACGGCTGTGACGGGCCGCCTGGCTCTGGATCCGGTGGCCGATGAGTCCCCGCTCGCCATAGAGGGCTGCTGCGGTCTCGTCGCAGGAGGTTTCGAGTGCAAGGAGAGTCACGGCTTGAGTTGGCAGGCAGGGGACATTCTGGTAAAATACCACGTTTTCCTCAGCCAACCGGTCAGGAGTCCCTGTTCCCCCCATGCCCACGATCCGCATCAAAGAAAACGAACATTTTGACGCCGCCTTGAGGCGTTTCAAGCGGGCCTGCGAGAAGGCCGGGATCCTTTCCGAGTTGCGTCGGCGTGAGTTTTACGAAAAACCGACCCAGGAACGCAAGCGTCGCCGCGCCGCCGCCGTCAAGCGCCATATCAAAAAAAGCGCCCGGGACATCTCGCGAGTCGTTCGCTCCTTCTGAACTCCTGCTGCCCCAGATGTCCATTCAGGAGCGACTCACCGAAGACATCAAAAGCGCCATGAA
>JAJZNM010000168.1 GCA_021852325.1 Pseudomonadota bacterium | reverse complement strand
CGCCGCCAAGGCGGTCGCGTTCCAGGAAGCGCTCGAACCAGGGTTCCGGGCCTATCAGGCCGAGGTCGTGGCGAATGCCCGTGCCATGGCGGATACCTTTATGACACGGGGGCTCAGGGTGGTGTCGGGCGGCACCGACAATCACCTTCTCCTGCTCGACCTGATTGGTCACCCGCTGACCGGCCAGGAGGCGGAACACCGGCTCGAATCGATCCACATCACGGTCAACAAGAACGCAGTTCCGAACGACCCGCGTCCTCCCAAGATCACGAGTGGATTGCGCATTGGCTCCCCGGCCATGACCACGCGGGGCTTGGGAACTGCAGAATCACGCTGGGTGGCAGAGACCATCGCGGACTGCCTTGACCAGCCGGCCGGAAGCCCCGCCCTCGAACGCCTGCGTGCGGCTGTGATTGAACTTTGCCAGAGATTTCCGGTTTACGGATAACCGCCCATGCACTGTCCTGTCTGCGGGTTTGAGGACACCCGGGTGATCGACTCGAGGCTGATTCCCGGTGGACAGGGTATCCGGCGGCGACGGGAATGTCCGGGCTGCAACGAACGGTTCACCACGCTCGAGACGGCACAATGGGCCTATCCCCGGGTCGTGAAGCGTGATGGGAGACGGGAGCCGTTTGATGAACACAAGATCCGTACCGGGCTGCTCCGAGCGCTCGAGAAGCGGCCGGTTCCAACGGAGGCGCTCGAGCCGATCGTGATGGAACTCCTGCGCTGGATCCGTTCGTTGGGCGAGGCCGAGGTTTCTTCGCGGCGGATCGGCGAGTGGCTGATGGACCGGCTGAAAACACTCGACCAGGTGGCGTATGTGCGATTTGCTTCGGTTTACCGGGATTTCCAGGACGTGCAGGATTTCAGGCGCGCAATCGAGCATCTCGCCGATCCCGGAGAAGAGGTGGATGCTCCAACCCCAAGGGACCCGCCGTCCCGTACCGCCTGAGGCCACCGGATGTCGCACGAATCCCGCTCGGACGCCTATTTCATGGCGAAGGCGCTCGAGCTGGCCCGGATCGGACTCGAGACGACGCATCCGAATCCCCGGGTCGGCTGTGTGATCGTCCGGGAGGGGGCGATCGTAGGCCGTGGGGCCCACCGCCGGGTCGGGGGACCGCATGCGGAAATCGAAGCACTGACCGAAGCGGGTCATGAAGCCCGCGGGGCCACCGTCTATGTCACACTCGAACCTTGCGCCCACGTCGGGCGTACCCCCCCCTGTGCACCGGCCTTGGCCGAGGCTGGCGTGGCCCGGGTCGTCTACGCGGTCCCCGATCCGAATCCCGAAGCCGCAGGCGGAAGCCGGATGCTCAGGGAATCCGGCATCCAGGTCAGCCAGGGTCCGCTGTCTGGTTCGGCACGGGAGCTCAATCGCGGGTTCTTCAAGCGTCATGAAACCGGCAGGCCCTGGGTCACGGTCAAGCTGGCTGCGAGTCTGGATGGCCGGAGTGCTCTGGCCGACGGCAGGAGCCGCTGGATCACAAGCCCGGCGGCACGCGATGATGTCCGGAGATTGAGGGCCCGCTCATCGGCCGTGGTCACGGGATCCGGTACCATCCTCGCCGATGATCCGCTTTTGTCCGTGCGTCGGGAACCGGGTCCAATGGCTCCCGAGATCCGTGAGCCCCTCCGGGTCGTGCTCGACTCGCATGCCCGCTGCCCGCCGGACTCACGTGTGTTTAAGCCCGCCGGAGAAAGCCTCCTCGTGACCCTTGCCGGATCCGATGCGATGGCTCATGAACGGGCCGGGATTCCGGTCGCCCGGGTTGCTGGGGGAGCCAGCGGACTCGCACTGGGCGAGGTCCTGGCTCTGCTCGGGCAACGCATTGTGAACGAGGTGTTGATCGAGGCCGGACCCGTCTTGTCCGGGGCATGGATCCGTGAGCAACTGATCGATGAATGCTGGCTTTATCTCGCGCCCCGCCTGCTCGGGTCGGAGGCCCTGCCCCTGGTTTCATTGCGCTCGCCCGCTCAGCTGGATCCGGGTCCGGAGTGGAAGATTCGCGATGTCCGGCAGGTGGGGGACGATCTCAGACTCATTCTGAGACCGGCAGACTGGAAGGATTGATGTTTACCGGTATCGTTCGGGGAGTCGGCACGGTGGTCGCCATCGAGCCCCGGGATTCCGGCAGAAGGCTCGTGGTCGTAACACGCGGCAACCAGTTCCGGTCTACCCGGGGGGCGAGTGTTTCGATCAACGGGGTCTGCCTCACCGTAGTACACCAGCGGTCCGGACGTCAGGCGTTCGATCTGTCGGAGGAGACACTCCGCGCGACGACGCTCGGCGGATTGACCGTCGGCTCCGCCGTGAACCTGGAACCCGCGCTCAGGATGGGGGACGAACTGGGCGGCCATTTCGTGAGCGGACACGTCGATGGGCTGGGCACCCTGATCCGGCTGGATCCCCGGAGCGAGTGCATGGAGCTTGAAATCGAGGTCCCGCCATCCCTCCTGCGTTTCATGGCCTTCAAGGGGTCGATCGCAGTCGATGGCGTGAGTCTCACGATCAATGCCGTGACGCGGCGGGGGATCTCCGTCATGTTGATTCCCTATACGCGCGCGCGGACCATCGCCGGCCAGTATTTCATGGGGCAACGGGTCAACCTGGAAGTGGACCTACTGGCCCGTTACCTGGATCGGCTGCGCGAAGGGGGGTGAAGCGGTCCGATGCGGTCGCCTGAGGCGGTTCAGGAGATCCGCCCTTACGCCACGGGTTCGTAGCAGGGTCAACGGGGTGGCGGCGCGCCCTGGATGGGCCAGATCCGTGTCGTGTCGGTCCTGAGATCGAGCGCGAGCACGCGATTCGCGCCGGTGTCGGCAATGAGCAGGGTATTGGGGTTGAGGACCGCGAGCCCACTCGGCAGGTCGAGTCCGGTTGCGAGGGTCGAGACCTTTCCCGAGCGCAAGTCCACCTTGCGGATGGCATTGTTGAAGGTATCGGCCACGTAGAGGCAATGATTGAGATAGGCCAGGCCCTGGTCGTGCTGGAAACGGGCCTGGGCCCGTGGACCATTCTTGAAACCCCAGCTGAAAAGACCCCGTCCAACGAGGGTCTCGACGCTTCCGCGTCTCAAGTCAAGCACCCGGATTGAGGAACTCTCGGGGTCAGCATCATAGAGCCGTCCCGCGTGATAGGCAAGCCCGCTCGGCTGGGCGAAGGTCGCGACCCGACGGGGTCCATTTCCGATGCCCTCGGCGCCGGTACCGGCCCAGGCCTCGATCCGGTCGCTTGCGAGATCGAGCTTCCAGATCTGGTGTTCGCCGGCCATCGCGATCCAGAGCGTGTTCCCCACTTTTTCGAGCGCCCAGGGGGAGTTGAGCGGAATGCTTGGTGCCGGACCCGCACCGTCCACGTCATAGGCGCGATGTCCCGTGCCAGCCAGGGTCGTCACCCGAAACGTCGAGAGGTCAATGGCCCGGATGGCGTTATTGCCGGCGTCCGCAACGTAGAGTACCCCCGGTCCGAAGGCGAGACCTTGCGGATTGTTGAACGCAGCCTGTCCGCCTGCGCCGTTACGGTATCCAGGCTGTTTCGTCCCGATGGTTTCGAGGAGCCTGCCGGCCCGGTTGAGCAGGAGGATCCGGTTGTCGCCACTGTCTGATACCGCGACCCACTGCCCTGAGACGGCGACCTTGCCCGGAGCGAAGAGCAGGCCGCGAGCGGGTGCCAGGGGGTCGAGCGGCAAGGGCCTGGGCGCGAGGGTTCCTGCCTTCTGCGCACGGGTGATGATCCGTGAGATGGCCCCTTCGAGGCGGCGATAGGACGTCTCGCCGACGAAAGCGGAGATGAGATCGCCTTTGGGATTGACTAGGATGAACGTGGGCCAGGCCTCGATCCCGTACCCGTTCCAGAGCGTGAGGCGGGGGTCATCGAGGACCGGCTCCTGGATATGGAAGTCGAGGATGAACGAGCGGAGATCGTTCGGGTTGGCGGAGGCGGTGAATTTGGGCGAGTCGATACTGATGACCGCGAGATCCGGCCCGAAATGCCGCATCAGGGCGGCCAGAACCGGGATCATGTGCATGCAGTTGATGCATCCCGGCGTGAAAAAATCGAGTAAGGTGACGCGGCCCGCAAGCATCCTGCGGGTCACCGGTCTCGAAACGTTGAACCAGTGCTCGCCCTTGGGGAAGGGCAGTGCCCGTTCGGTGGTGGGATGGGCCTGGCAGGCGGACAAGGTCAGGGCCGCCACCAGGGCGGCCCTGATCAGCCATCCCGGGCGCCAGTTTCGGTCAGTCCACGCGCGGGTGCAGGGGAAGCTGTCGTGGTTTGGCGACATGGATCCGGAACTCCGGTTGGCCGAGTGTGGCGAGCTCATGGTTAACGTGCACTAGGCGCATCTGGATGCGCCGATAATCCGTTTCCATGACCTTGAGCTCGTCAAGCGACCGCCTGAGGGCGGATACCATGGGCTCGGTCGGCAGACGCGCCGGGCCATCGACCAAGCCGGCCAGGGTCTCGAGGCGTCCCTCGAGTCGGGCCGGATGGTTGGCATGGCTCCAGCCCGCGATGGCGTCAAGGAGGCCATGCAGACTGCCCACACGCTCGTGCGGGGCATGAGCGAGACGGGTCCGGATCGCGGAGGCGAGATCGGTGAGCATCCGCACTTCGAAAGTGACGGTGCTCACGCCATTGGTTGCGCGGGCAGCCCATCGGTACTGGATCCAGGCCCCACGAGCATTCAGATGGTCGTTGGGGTCGAGACGCACCCGGAGGGGCGCCGTATAAGCATGGCCATCCACGGTCAGCACCAGGCGGTAGACTCCTGGGGGCACGTAGGGGCCTTGGGGAGAGACCGGGGTGTTGTGCAGCAGTCCCGGACCGCCGAACCCATAGTGCAGGGCCAGAGGGCGCCGAGTGCGCAGGTGCCAGACGAACCGGTTGAGCCCCGCGTGGTCGGGCAGGCGGTTGACCGGTGCTTTCCAGAACGCCGGGAAATTGTTTCTGGCGAGCGGTTGCGGACGGCCATGAGCCTTGCTCGTGAACTCACGCAGGATCCGCCCACGCTGGTCTTCGATCGCGAGCGTGACGGGTGATCGTGTCCCCGACTGGAGATAGTAGTCGATGATGGCTCCCGCCGGCGGGTTCATGCCATGGGGAACCTCGGGTGGAAACGGTTCGGCACGGAACAGCGTTCGGTGGATCCGGTAGGCCGTGGCCGGCCGGAACAGGAATGCCGTCCGCCTGGCCAGCGCCGGTCGGTCCTGGAGGAGCGAAGTGATGTCGTCGAGTATCCAGATCCCCCGACCATGTGTTCCCACGATCACATCGTTGTCATGGATCGCAATGTCGTGGATCGCGGTTGTCGGAAGGTTGAGGTTGAAACGCTGCCAGTGGCCTCCATGATCGAAGGACACATAGAGCCCGAACTCGGTTCCGGCAAAGAGCAGGCCACGCCGCTCGGGATCCGTCCGCACGACGTGGACATAGTCATCCGAAGGGATGCCCCGCGTGATCGGGGTCCAGTGCTGGCCAAAATCGTCCGTGCGGTAGATGTAGGGATGAAGGTCATTCACCCGTTGCCGGTTCACGGCAAGATACGCGGAACCGGCCGCGAACGGGGAAGCCTGTATGCGGTTGATTCGGCTCCACGGCCGGATGCCGGGAGGGGTGACGTCCTCCCAGTGGATCCCGTCGTCACGAGTGAGCCAGACGAGACCATCGGTCGTTCCGACCCAGATCTCACCCGCCTTGAGCGGGGAAGGCGCAAGGCTGTAGATCGTGCCGTACCCCATCCGCGCGGCATTGGCCAGGGTGGGTTCCCCGCTGACCGGGGTCGGGTGATCGACGGCGGCACCGGTCAGGTCCGGGCTGATGACGCGCCAGCTCTGTCCGCTGTTCGTGGATTGCCAGAGGACCTGTGAGCCCACATAGAGCGTGTTCGGGTCCTCGGGCGAGAGCGCGAGGGGGACAACCCAGGGATAGCGGTAGCGGGCTTCCGGGAGGGGGGTCCCGAATGTGTTGAAGGGCCAGGGCGAAATGTTCTGGGCTTGTCCGGTCAGGCTGTCATACCGGCTCACGCTGCCGCCAATATCGGTTCCATAAACGATATGGGGATCCAGGGGATCTGGAATCACATAACCTGCTTCCCCGCCTGCGGTCGCAGACCAGGCCGAGTTCATGACGATGCCCCGGCGGCTGCGGCTCACGATATCGAGACTGCCTGAGTCCTGCTGGCTCGCATAGATGTGGTAGCGGAAGCGGTTGTCGGTCGTAAGACGGTAGATCTGCGCGGTCGGCTGGTTGAGCCAGGGAGTCCAGGTCCGTCCGTCGTCTACACTGATCGAAGTGCCCTGATCGACGCCGATGATCATGCGCGCGGGGTTCACGGGATCGATCCAGAGCGTATGGAAATCGTCCCCGCTCGGTGATCCCTTGATCGAGGTGAAGTGGCGTCCCCCATCGGTCGAACGATACATGGCCGTATTCAGAACATAGACGGTTCGGCTGTTTTGGGGATCGACGTAGATCCCACCGAAGTACCAGCCCCTTCCGAAGAGCCGCTGATCGTGGTTGATTCGTGTCCAGTGGTGACCGCCATCGGTCGAACGGAAGATGCCGCCCTTGGGTGCACTCACCACGGCATAGAACAGGCGTCCGTTCGAAGCGATGGCCAGCCCGATCCGCCCGGGGTTTCGCGGCAATCCGGTCTCACGGAGAGGAGCCCAGTGAAGGCCGCCATCGGTTGACCGCCAGATGCCGCTGCCGGGGCCTTGGTTTGGGGGATACTGACTCCAGGGTGGACGAACCGCATTCCAGAGGACGGCGTAGATCTCATGCACATTGGTGGGGTTTCCGATCAGCTGGATCGCGCCGGTGTGGTCGTTCCGGTAAAGCACCCGGGTCCAGTGGCGGCCGCCATCGGTGGTCCGGAAGACACCCCGGGTCCGGTTGGGTCCGAATGCGTGTCCCATGGCCGCGACCAGCACGAGGTTTGGGTTGTGGGGATTGATCCAGATCGAGCCGATCTGCCGACTGCGGGTGAGCCCGATGGCCTTCCAGGTGGTTCCGCCGTTGTCGGAACGGAACATGCCGCCACCGGTGGAGAGATCGGAACGCATGTCGGCTTCACCGGTCCCCACATAGATGATCTTCGGGTTGGAGGGTGCAATGGCCAATGCGCCGATCGACGAGACGGATTCGTGCTGGAAGAGAGGTTGCCAGACCACGCCGCCGTCGGTGGTCTTGAAGACCCCGCCATCGACGGAACCGAAATAGTAGGTATTGGGCTCGTGCGGGATCCCGACCACGGCCAGGACTCGTCCGCCCCGGTTCGGTCCGAGGAAGCGCCAGGACAATCCCTGGAACAGGCGAGGGGGCATCGCAAGCGCCAAGGGCGCCATTCCGAATGCGGCCAGGGCGATCACCGCCCAGACAGGGGTACGGATTCGGTTCATGGGGGTCAACCTCAAGTCTCGGGAAGTCAGTCCTTGATTCTAGCAGCAGCGGGCACCCCATGGAGATCCGCGGATTTCCCGGTGATCGGGATCCCCCTGGGGAGCTTGATTCGGTTAAGCTCATAGGGCCCCTGCCTGAGGGCTCCCGGGTGAGCCGGAAACCCCTGAACACGCTTGGAATCAGCCGATTGCCCGCCAATGAACGGGGACGAGATTTTGTGGTCGGCGACCTCCATGGGTGCCGCAACACCTTGGAAAAACTGCTCAACCGCGTGCGTTTCGATGCAAGCCGGGACCGGTTGATGTCGGTTGGTGATCTCATCGACCGCGGCCCCGATTCCATGGGATGTCTCGACCTGCTTGAAGAACCGTGGTTCTTCCCGGTACGGGGGAACCACGAACAGATGATGCTCGAGTTCTTCGCCCCGTCATTGGACCTGGGCGGGCGCGTTTCCTGGGAGGAGAAGCACGACTTCCTCCTGAATGGGGGCGGCTGGGTGGAGCGTGAGCTGGTCGACCACAGAAGGCGTATCGGATCACGCCTGCTCGAGATCCTCGACGTGCTCGGGGCCGTGCCCTTGATGCTCGTGGTTGGAAGCGGACAGGAACGCTATCATGTGATCCATGCGGAGCTCTCGCGCAGCAATCTCGCCTGCGATCCGCCGGTCTATGGGGATGCCGACATTGATGATGATTTCAGGCAGCTCGCCCCCGTTGAGCGGGAAGCGCTTTCAGAATCTCTCTGTTGGGCCAGACGGGTCATGCATCTGCGGGGCCCGAGCAGCTGGCCGGAATACGCCCCCCATCTGTCGAAGACCTATTGCGGGCATACCCCGGCACCCGAGATCCGCCGGCTGATGTCGCACATCTGCATCGATACGGGTGCCTATATCCCCCTCGTCTCGAGCAACCCGGCTGATCCCGAGGAGTGGGGGCTCACCTTGGCCGAACCGGCGACGGACGCGGTGTACTTTGTCCAGACCGATGAGCGGCCTGATCAGGCGCCCTGGCGCGTGCTGCGATGAGCGTGTCGGGATGTAGGGGAAGGGAAGTAGCCGGGAATCCGGTGGATCGTGGCTTCAGGTCCGAGTCGGTCATAGCGCCAAAGCAATGGGTCTTGGAGCGTCAGGCTCACCGCCATGAGCAGGTAGCCGACCAATGCCGTGAGGGCCAGATAGCCCAAGGTTCGAGGACGGACTCGCCTGGGGAAGGGCTTCGGACGCACACAGGCCACGACCAGTGCCAGGAATGCCGCGATCGAGATGGCCAGGAACAATACCACGAGATACGACCAGATACGCATGGGGTCCTCCACCTGTGGCCGGATGGACACGCCCCCGGCCTGTTTTATGATACCGGATTCACCCATTGCGCTCCACGGATGCAACGGTTGGGTCAGACGCTGAGATGATCCGCTTCACCCAGCCGCCCGATCCGATCCAGGGTAGCTGGACCGTGCCCGGGAGCAAGTACGAGGCCAATCGGGCCCTGATTCTCGCTGCACTCGCGCAGGGCGAAAGCTGGATTGAAAACTGTCCCGGCAACGAAGATCTCGATCGGGCCGAACGCTTTGTCTCCTGGATCGGTGCGGGTCTCGAAAAAACGGAAGGCACGCTCAGGATCCAGGGGGTTTCCGGTCAGCTGAAGCCACCCCTTGCGGGGGAGTTTTCCTGTGGCGCGAGTGGTACCCTGGCACGCTGGGCACTCGCTGTTGTGGCGCTGGCCCACGAGCCGTCCCGGATCACGGGTGAAGGGCGTCTACTTCTCCATCATCACGCAGGCGCTCGCGCTGTCGGCGTGGCTGGTGTTCAACCGCAACGAGATGAATCTCGGCGGCACCAACGGCCTCGCCGACTTCAAGACCATCTTCGGCTT
>JAJZNM010000179.1 GCA_021852325.1 Pseudomonadota bacterium | reverse complement strand
TGCGAGATGCCTGGCATGCGCTCCCCAGACCGCCTGAATGGCACGGCTTTCGGCCAGGTCGCCCACCACGGTCGAAGTGCCGTGGGCATTGACATAGTCAACCGATTCGGGTGTGATGCCCGCGTCCTTGAGCGCGTTGCGCATGCAGAGCGCGGCTCCCGAGCCGTCCTCGGGCGGGGCCGTGATGTGATAGGCATCCCCGCTCACGCCGAAGCCGATCAACTCGGCCGAGATCCGGGCTCCACGGCTGCGGGCATGTTCCAGGGATTCGAGCACGAGGACGGCTGCGCCGTCGGACAGCACGAAGCCGTCCCGTTCACGATCCCAGGGGCGGCTCGCGTGGCCCGGGTCGTCATTGCGCGTCGAGAGTGCCCGTGCCGAACAGAACCCGGCGACCCCGCCGGGCGAGATGGCCATCTCGGCACCGCCGGCCAGCATCACATCCGCATCGCCGCGCTCGATGATCCGCGCGGCATAGCCGATACAATGGGTTCCGGTCGTGCAGGCCGTGACGAGGCCCAGGTTTGGGCCGCGCAGGTTATAAAGGATCGACAGATGTCCGGCCACCATGTTGATGATCGATCCCGGAACGAAAAACGGAGACACTTTCTTGGGGCCTTCATACTCCCGGACCAGGTCGCGGATTTTCTCGATGCTGAAGATGCCTCCGATTCCGGCACCGATGATCACGCCCATGCGCTCGGCCGCCTCCCCGTCGGGCACCTCGAGACCGGCGTCGTCGAACGCGAGTTTCCCCGCAGCTACGCCGTATTGCATGAACGGATCCATCTTGCGCGCGTCCTTGGCCGGCATATAGTGGGTCGGATCGAAATCCTTGACCTCGCCGGCAAACCGGGTGGGATAGTTCGAGGGATCGAAATGCGTGATCGGGGCGAAGCCGTGACGCCCTTGAAGCACGTTTTCCCACACGTGTTCGACCGAGTGTCCCACCGGGGAAATCACTCCCATGCCGGTCACAACGATCTGTCTGCGTGTCACAGCGGGCGAGCTCTCAGTCAGGGGTGGGGTTCGGAGCTGAAAACGGTCCCACCGGGTCGGGGACCGTTTTGACAGGGCGCTCGATCAATGCTCCTCGATATGCGCCTTGATGTAATCGACAGCCTGCTGCACCGTCGTGATTTTTTCGGCTTCTTCGTCTGGAATCTCGCATTCGAACTCTTCTTCGAGCGCCATGACGAGCTCAACCGTATCCAGGGAGTCTGCTCCGAGGTCGTCGACGAATGAAGCCTCGGGCTTGACCTGCTCCTCCTTCACGCCCAGCTGCTCCACGATGATTTTCTTGACTCGCTCTTCAATATTGCTCATGTGCTCGAGTCCCCATTGGTTTCAGAATGACGCCACAGCGCCGGAATGTGCAATTGTAGCCAAAAAAAATGCGGACACGGCAACTCCAGATGAAATTGATAAGATTCAGCAGCTTTCATCTGAAACTGCTTATGACATATACATGCCGCCGTTCACCTGGAGCGTTTCCCCGGTCAGATAGGCCGCACCGGGTGAAGCCAGGAAGCTCACACAGGCTGCGACTTCATCGACCGTACCGAGGCGTCTCAGGGGAATCCGTTCCATGAGCAGCTTTTTCTGCTCCAAGGTGAGTTCCCGGGTCATGTCCGTGTCGATGAGACCGGGTGCCACGGCATTGACGCGGACGCCCCGGGATCCGACTTCCTGGGCCAGCGAGCGGGTGAACCCGAGGATGCCCCCCTTGGCGGCCGCATAGTTCACCTGCCCGGGATTCCCGCTCAAGGCCACGACCGAGGCGAGGTTGATGATCGACCCTCTCCGCGCCTTGAGCATACCCCGGAGGCAAGCCTTGGTCAGGCGGAACACCGCGCTCAGGTCGACTTCGATCACCTCGTCCCAGCGCTCCTCGGTCATGCGCAGCAAGAGGTCGTCCCGGGTAATCCCCGCATTGTTGACGAGCACGGACACTGGCCCAAAGCGCGCCTCGAGGGTGTGGACCGTCTCCTCGATCGTCTCGAGTGCAGCGCCTTTGAAATCGAGGAGCCAGCCTGACCCGGCCCGGCCCCGTTCCGCCATCCAGCGCTCAATGGTGGCAATCCCCTGGGCGGTGGTCGCGGTGCCCACGACCGGGAAACCATCATCCGAAAGGCGCGCGAGGATCGCGGCACCGATCCCCCGGCTCGCACCCGTGATCAGCGCGAATCCCGGCTTGTCAGCCATTTGTCGAACCTCCACCCGATCAGGCATATTGTTTCATCGCATCCAGATTTTCAAGTGCCTCATGGCGGAGTTCCGGCAGACAGCGCCGGCCGAGTCCGCTGAGCACGCGCCCCGGGCCGCACTCGAGGATCTCGACGACCCCATATCGATCCCGGAAGGCTGCGATCGTATCCCCCCAACGAACCGGACGGTAAAGCTGCGCGGCGAGTGCGCGCCGGATCCCGGGCGCATCGGAGTGGGTTTCGAGATCCGCATTGTGGATCACGGGGATCCGGGGCGGGCGGAAATCCATCCCGGCCAGAACCGCCTCGAACTCGCGCGCCGGATCCCGCATGAGCGAGCTGTGTGCCGGGACACTGACCGGCAACAGGATCGCGCGTTTCGCACCCGCAGCCCGCGCCTGCTCGATGAGCGCCTCCACGGCCGGCTTCGTGCCGGCGACCACGATCTGGCCGGGACAGTTGAAATTCACCGCTTCCACGGTGCCCGAGGTGATGCCCGCACACAACGCCACCAGCGGGCCCTCCGCGAGTCCCAGGATCGCCGCCATGGCACCCTGGCCGGATGGAACCGCCTCCTGCATGAGCCGCGCGCGTGTTTTCACGAGATCGGCGAGTCTCGCGAGATCCAGGACCCCTGCGGCGTAAAGCGCTGGATATTCACCGAGGCTGTGACCGGCCAGGACCTCGGGCGGAGCCCCGCCCGAGGCGCGATAGATCTCGTAGAACGCAATATCCGCAGCCAGCATCAAGGGCTGCGTGACCGTGGTCTCGCCGAGCACGGGGGCGGGACCCTCGAGCGCGAGCTTGCGGAGATCGCTTCCGCAGCAGCTCGAAACCACGTCGAAAACCCGGAGCAAAGCCGGGTGGTCCGCGCAGTCGGCGAGCATCCCAATCCCTTGGGAGCCCTGACCCGGGAACACCAGGCCGCGCTTTTGACCCGCCGGGGATCCAGGGTTCATGGCCGCACCGGATGGCCGGCCGGGCGATCCCGCGTGGCACGGCGATGGTCGAGTGCGATCCAGAAAAAGCCGAGCAGGGCCCCTGCAATCGCGCCGTAGAGGTGGGCGATCGTGAGGATCGGCCCGCCAATGGACCAGGTGGAGGTCGGCAGGGGTCCCCAGATCCGTTCATAGGCGAGTTTTGCGACCAGGAAACCAAGCAGCCAGCGTCCGCCCCACTCCTTGCGCGCCACTGCGAGCAGCGCCCCGCTCGCCCAGTAGGTATGAAGCACGCCCGAAATCCCGACATACCACTCGACCTCCGGCGAGAGGTAAAACACGCCGAGTCCGACGGCCACGCAGCCGACGAGAGTGGCGATCCAGAATCGGAGCGGACCGAGAGTCCGGCCGAAGAGAAGCCATAAAAGGACCAGCCCGGAAAGGTCGAGTAGGACATGCGGCCAGCCTGAATGAACGAAATTGGCGGTCACGAGCCGCCACCACTGGCCCGCCAGGACGGCCGAGCGCTCATACGCGAGTGCCTGCCTCACGCCCGCACCGCCGAGCTCGAGGCCAAGACACAAGCTCACGACCAGAATGACCGGCCAATGGGCCACCGAGAACCGCTTGATGCGGCGGATCCAGCAACCACGTTTCTCGATGCGACGCATGCTGACCGACACCCCGACTGGTGCTATGATGGGAACCGGTGTACGGGCACGTTGCCCGGCCCGGGTTGTCCATCGTCCGTTCAAAGGATCGTAGTGTAGCCGATGCCAAGCCTTGATCGCCAGTCGTTCAGCCGTGGATTCACCCTGATCGAGGTCATGGTGGTGGTGGTCATTTTGGCCATCCTGGCGTCGATCATCGTACCCAATGTGATCAACAAGCCGGCTGAAGCACGCATCACCAAGGCCCAGGCCGACATTCGTTCGATCGTGGCTGCACTCGAGATGTACAAGCTCGACAACTACGTCTATCCGACCACTGCGCAGGGTCTCAAGGCGCTCGTGGTCAAGCCGACGCAATCCCCCATACCTCCACACTGGCACCACTACCTCAACCAGGTTCCGATCGATCCCTGGGGCCATCCCTACAAGTACCTTTATCCGGGCATCCATGGGACGTTTGACGTGTGGACCGATGGTCCGCCTTCGTCATCCGGCAAAAAACACGTGATCGGCAACTGGAATCTCAGCCACAACCAATGAGTGGACCGGTTACGCGGGCTGAGCGGGGATTCACCCTGGTCGAGATCCTGGTCGTGCTCCTCATCGTCGCTATTTTGACCGGCATCGCGGTCCTGTCGCTCAGCGCGATCGGCCACGCGCCGCGCCGCGAACAGACCGCGCGCCATCTGGCCAGCCTGATCGAACTGGCCTCCGAGCAGGCCATCACGGAAGGGGAACAGCTCGGACTCCGGATCGCGCGCCATCACTATACTTTTGTGCGCTACACGGAGGGACGGTGGAAGCCCTTCCATCCCGGCTCGATCTACCGGACCCGGCATCTGCCCGGCGGGGTCCGCCTCTCGCTCTCCTTGCGAGGCACGACCGTCGTCCTGCATGCCCCGCGGTCGAAATCGCATGTGCACGGAGAACCTGCGCACCGGGGCACCTCGCCCCGGATCCACCCGCAGATCCTGATCCTTTCGAACGGCGAACTCACGGGATTCGAAATCGACGTTTATGAACACGGCCATCGCCGTCCGTTCCGGATCTTCGGAAGACCAACGGGTCGGATCTCCCTCCACGCACCGCATCACAGGAACCCATGATCGGTCCCCGGCCGGGACGCGGTCGCGTCCGCGCCTTCACCCTGCTTGAAGTGCTGATCGCGCTGGCCATCGTCGGGATCGGGCTCCTCGCACTGCTCGGCACCTCGATCGAGAACACGCGGGTCGCGACCGGGCTCCGAGACCGGACCTTTGCGAGTTATGTCGCGGACAACAAGATCGAAACCCTGAGACTCGCTCCCGAGTGGCCGAGCCTCGGAACCAGCCATGGGCACAGCCGGATGGCCGGCACCGTCTGGTACTGGACACTCAGGGTCCGCCACACCTCCGACCCGAAGCTCCTCAAGATCGTGGTCGCGGTCGGCCTGGATCCCAAGGCTGGCCATGCCTTGGTCTCACTGACGGGTTTTCTCGGACACAGCCTCCTCAATCAGCCGAGCCCGAGCATCTCGGCACCGCCCCCCCCAGGCATCATGCCGAATCCGGGCGGCCCCCTGTCCCCGCCGGGACCGGGCATGGGTCCCTGATGCGACATCGGCCGCCCGGGTTTACCCTGATCGAGATTCTCGTGGCGACGGCCATTCTCGCCCTGCTGGCCATCATGGCCTACGGGTCTCTCGGAACCATCCTCGAGGAACGTGCCCGGACTCGGCGGGCTGGATCGGCCCTGGCATCCCTCCAGATGACCATGCTCTTCATGGACCAGGACCTGGCCCAGGCGGCACCCCGTCCGATCCGGAGCAGCACGGGCGTCCTCAAACCGGCTCTCCATGGCGGCGCCGGAACCACAGGCCCCCTCCTTGTCCTGACCCGCGATGGTGATCTCAACCCAGGGGGGGAACACCGCTCGGACCTGGAACGGGTGGGTTACGGCCTCCGTCACCATGCCCTCATCCGCTACGTCTGGCCGGTGCTCGACCGGGCCACGCCCCTCACGCCGGAGCGTGAAACCCTGCTCCACCACGTCCGGTCGTTCCGGATCCGGTTTCTCGGCCCCGAGGGCAACTGGCACCGCCACTGGCCAGCCCTTGATGCCTCGCCCACCGCCGAGCTCGACCGGAGACCGATCGGCATCAAGATCATCCTCAAGACCCGGAACTGGGGCACGATCGCACGGATCTTCGAGCTCCCATGACCCGGATCCATGAACGCGGCGTCGCCATCCTGATCGCACTCGTGATCATCGCGATCGCATCGGCGATCGCCGGACGCATGATCTGGGACCGGAACCTGGCGCTCCATCGGACCCAGAACATCCTCCGGTTCGAACAGGACCAGCTTTACGCCACCGGAGCCGAGTCCTGGATCACGAGCCTGATCCACGAGGACCTCGGGACCGAGCCCACGGTCAACCTCACCCAGAGCTGGGCCGAGCAGCTCCCTCCCCTCCCCATTCCTCACGGAGAAATGGCGGGGCGCCTGGTCGATCTCCAGGGCGATTTCAACCTCAACAACCTGGCGGCTCAAACCGGCGGTGTCGATGTCAACGAGCTCGCGGTGTTCGAACGCCTGCTGGCCGAGTTTGGGATCAATCCCGAGGTTGCACAGTCGGTTGCCGATTGGGTCACCGCCAGCCAGCCCGGTTCCGGGAGCGGGACGAACGGCGTCTATGCTTCCTTCACCCCCCCCTACCGCGCGCCTGGAGCACCCATGGCCAGCGCCACCGAACTGAGACTCGTGGCCGGGCTGAGCCGCCATCAATACGAGGCCCTCCGGCCCTGGGTGGTGAGCCTGCCCATTCCGACCGCGATCAATGTGAATACGGCCCCGCTTCCCGTCCTGCAATCGCTCGTCCCGGATGCCAGTGCCAGCAACCTCGCGAACATCGTCCATGAACAGCAGCAGGGCGGGTTCCAGTCGACCGCCCTGTTCGAAAGCATGCTGGGACAATCGGTCATGATCCCGATCGGCGTAGACAGCAGCTTTTTCAGGCTCCTTTTGTCCATTCGCCTGGCCGGCAGCCGCTTCACCCTCCGAAGTATCCTGTTCCGGGCGCCCACGGGAGTGACCCGGGTTTACACACAAAGCTTCGGCAACGCGCAATGACCCGGCTCGCGCACTGGACGCTTTCCGCGCTCAGGGTCAATCGGGCGCGAAGCCGGGTTCAAACCCTGCGGATGGGACACGAGATCGGTTATGATCGACCCGGCCCGGAAGCGCCGGAGCTTCGAGCGATCGACCAAGGCAGCGACGGATCCTCCCAACCCCGAACCTGAGCAACGCCCAAACCCATTCCCATGGCGGAACAAATTTTCATTCGCCTGAACCCGGGTCCCACAGAGGTCGACTGGTGGGTACTCGATGCCCAGGGTCACCGGCGTGGCGGGATCGGTCACGGACGCCTCGAGGACCTCACCCGGCACGTGCACAACCGGCGAGTCATCGTGATCGTCCCGAGCAGCTTCATCACGTTCATGGAAGTACGTTTGCCGGCCAGTTCCAGGCGCCGCTGGACGGAAGCGATCCCGTTCATGCTCGAGGAGCAGCTCGCGAGCGATGTTGAAACACTGCATTTTGCCTACGGGGAACCGGATCCGGATGGCGGCGCACTGACGGTAGCAGTCGTGAGCCGGGCACAGATGGCCTCATGGCTCGCGCCGTTTGAGACTCTCGGGATCCGGCCGGATCTCCTCTGGCCGGATCTCATGCTCGTCCCCTGGACCCCCGGTTCCTGGAGTCTCGCCCGGGAAGGGGACCGGATCCTCCTGAGATCTCATCGCGAACAGGGTTTCAACCTCGAAGCGGCCCTTGCCGAAGCGGTTTTCAGCCGGCTCTGGTCCGCGACCCCCGATGACCGCCGCCCTCGCGAGATCGTGTTTTTCGGCGCGCCGGACGACCCGTTCCTGCTCAGGATACAAAGCGGACCGGGCGGCGAGACCGTCACCTGGACCCAGGGCGCCCCATGCGCCAGTGAGGAGGCCTCCCGGGGACCGCTCACGGGATTGAATCTCCTCCAGGGGCCGTGGGCACCCAGTCATCATCGCGCGGAAACCTGGCGTCGCTGGAAACCGACCGCTTACCTGACCGGGGCCTGGGCCGGGCTGCTCATCCTCTACCTCCTCGTCCGTGTGGTCCAGGTGAATGGTGAAGCGCACCGCTGGCGCGCGCGGCTGCATCAGGCGTTCCATGCGGCGCTTCCGGGCCAGCCCTACGTCTCACCCCGGGCGCAGATCGAACAGGCGCTCCGACAAACCGGGCTGCATTCCCGCCGGACCCGCGCATTCATCGCGTTTCTCGCCCATGCCTCCCGCGAACGGCCCTCCACGGTCCGGATACTCTCCCTCCACTACGGCCCCAATGGCCTTGAGCTGCAGATCACATCCCCGTCGCACACGCTCGCCGCATCCTATCTCGACCAACTTTCGCGAACCTCACGCATCCAGCCATCCCAACTCCACTGGGTCTTCAAGCCCGGACATGTCCAGGCCTATGCGGTCTACCCCCTCGGCCAGAAGACAACATGAATCGGATCGAAGCACTCAAGGCGTTCTACGGACAACTGCCGGCCCGCGAACAGCGATGGATCCTCGCGGGGCTCATGGTCATCGCCTTGTTTCTCGGCTACACGCTCATCCTCGCCCCGGCCCTGAGCCGGATCCGGGAAGCAACCCTCGAAGTCGCGCATGCGCGACGACTCACTGCGTGGATCGAGCGGGAGGAGCCGGCGCTGGCAAGCGCCCGGGGCGCAAACCACCCTCAAGCTTCCCCGCAAACGGTCGTCACGGGTTTGCGCGGCATCCTCAAAACCCTGCCGGATCCGGCCACGCACATCCATTTCAGCGAACCGCGCCCGGGGGTCTGGAAGATCCGTCTTGACCGAACCGCCTATGCGGGGACCCTCTCCGCGCTCCTGCCGTTCATCCTGGACCATGGACTCACCGTCCGGAGGTTCGTCGTGGAGCGCAGCGCCCGCAAACCCCAGACCGTCAACCTGACCCTCGAGTTGAGCCTCCATGCGCAAACCCCCTAAGCGTATTCTGGCGCTCGTGGGAGCCGGCCTCGCGAGCTATCTCGTGATCCTCTTGGCGGACTTCCCCGCGTCCCTTGCCTGGTCCCTGCTGGTCCCAGCCGCCTCACCGGTCACGGTCCGTACCATCCATGGGACGATCTGGCAGGGTCGCCTCGAAGGCCTGTCCTTGAGCCGCCTGCGCCTGCAAAAGCTCGTCTGGTCGCTTGATGGATGGGCGCTTCTGGGCGGCCATGTCACCATCGACATCCGGGTTGAGAGCCGTGATGGAACCGGATCCGGTGCCGTCAGTTATCTCGGCCCCCGTCACTGGAGCTTCCGCCGGGTCCACGCCGTGGTTCCCCTGGAGGCACTGTCGGGAAGCCTCGCCTGGGCACGCCTCCGGGGACGGGGCACGCTCCATCTCATGCTCCGGCACCTCATCGTGGACGGGCCGGAACTCGTGGCGCTCGTGGGCACGGGATCCGCCGCAAAGATCACGCTCGAGTCCGCGATTCCG
>JAJZNM010000188.1 GCA_021852325.1 Pseudomonadota bacterium | reverse complement strand
GACAACCCCCTCCCCCCGGTTCATGACCGATATAATGTCGATGCCGTGAAAGACACGACCTTGAACGCGACGGACTCCCGACCGCCTGCCCGCGGGGGAATCGGCGATGCCCCTCCCGCGTCGGCGATCGAAGGGGCATCAAGACGCATCGAACTTCCTCCCGTTTCCGCGCGGATCGCTCCGCCGTTATCCGGATCCGCTCCGCGCGCTCTGCCGGACAACCCCAGAATCCCTGATGCGCCTGGAGCCGGCCAGCATGGTTGACCACACCCGCAGAAAATTCCTGAGGAACCTGGGCCTGGCCGGGATGTCGGCCGCAACGGTGCCACTCCTCCACGCGAAGATTCCGCGCGTCTTACGCAAGGGAACGGGGGCCGACCCCCCCGCATCTCGCATGCGCCCTGCCCGCGTCGAGGAACTCCGTTCGCAGATTCACCACATCATCATCATCTTCCAGGAAAACCGGAGTTTCGACCACTACTTCGGAACCTACCAGAGACCGGATGGCGGCCGGGTGGCCAACCTCATCGACCGGGAGGGCCGGATCCGGAACCGGTTCCGGGGGCTCCAGAAAAATCCTGCCGGCATCCCCTACACGCTCCTGCCGGTCCCGAAGGACCTCCCGGGTTTCCAGGATGCGCTACTACCGAACGCGCCGTTCCACATGGCTCCTTACCTGCCTGCCGACGTGAACGGGCACTGGGATCCTGAACACCGGTTCTTCCGGATGGCGGCCGAGATGAATAACGGACGCATGGACCGTTTCGTCGCACTCGGCCAGGGCGGCCATTCGCATCTCACCCGCACCGAACTCCGGCACGCGGATGCTGAAACCCTGGCGTTCGACCTCGCCCGGCCGAGCGGCCCCGTGCTCGGATTCTATGACCGTGTGGACCTCCCGTTCTATCACCGTCTCGCCGACCACTACACGCTGTTCGACCACTTCTTTCAGGCCATGACCGGGGGATCGACCGGCAACGCACTCTATCTCGTGGCGGCCCGCTCCTGCATCAACCCCAAGGCGCCCGCCGAGGCGCGGAGCCCCTCGGATCCGCGCGCGACGAGCCCCGATCACCCCTTCTACGATCTGCCCTACGACCAGGTGGGTACCCTCATCAATGACCTCCCGCCGGTCCAGGGACCGACCGGGGCTGACAACCGGCGCGGACTGCAACTGTCGCCTCCGCCGGCTGAACAGCACTACGACAACATCGGCGACCGGCTCACCCAGTCCGGACTCAGCTGGGCCTGGTACAACGAGAACTGGAACCTCGTCAAACGCTGGGCACTGGATAACGCCTTCGGTCCGGGCGACGGATCGGCCGTGATCGACAGCGGCAGGCTCTACGAGGCACACCACAACCCCTTCCAGTACTACCCGCGCTGGCCGGACTATGTGCGCGGCGGCCATATCCGGAGCAGCGAGGATTTCATCGAGGATGCGCAGGACGGCAAGCTTCCGGCGGTCTCCTTTCTCAAGGCGACCGCCGCCCACACCGAGCATCCGGCCGACTGTGCGCCAGCCTGGGGCATGGGCTGGGTCGAGCGCCTGGTGCATGCGGTTGCGAGGGGGCCCCACTGGAAGGAGTCGGCGATCTTCATCACCTATGACGAAGGCGGCGGATTCTGGGATTCCATGCCCCCACCGGTGCTCGACTTCTACGGTCTCGGAACCCGTATCCCGGCCCTGCTGGTCAGCCCCTTTGCGAAGACGGGGTTCGTGGACCACGAGGTCGCCCACAGCGGGAGCCTCCTCAAGCTGATCGAGACGCGTTTCGGGCTGCCTCCTCTGAATCATCGTGACCAGGAAGCCTACGACCTGCTCGGGGCATTCGATTGGGACCAACCGCTCCGCGAGTTCATGGACTGAACCCTACCCGGCGATTCGTGCGGGCTATACTGGATCCGCACACCACGGAGGAGGCTCACATGCCCGGATCACCGAACCCGTTAAAAGACCGGCTCGCCCTGCTCATCCTGCCCACCCTGCTCGTGGCGGCCCTGGCCTTCCCGCTCGCTCATGCCGCCTCCACCGGGGCGGGTCAGACGACGGCTTTCAATGTTCTCACCTACCACGACAACAACGAGCGCACCGGTTGGGACGACCGGGAAACCCGGCTCAGGCCCGCCACAGTCAATGTCCACCAGTTTGGGAAGATCGGGTTTTTCCCGGTCGATGGCAAAGTCGATGCCCAGCCGCTCTATGTCTCCGCGGTGCGCAGCCATGGGCAGGCAGTGCCTGTCCTTTATGTGGCGACGGAAGCCGACCGGCTTTATGCCCTGAACGCCCGGACCGGCGCCACCCTCTGGGAAGACACACTCCTCAAGGCCGGCGAGACCCCGAGTAACGACCGCCACTGCAACCAGGTCCGGCCCACGATCGGCGTGACCGCGACCCCGGTGATCGATCTCCGGGATGGGGCCCACGGGACCCTCTTTGCCGTGGCCATGTCGAAAGGTCCCCGCGGACATTACCACCAGCGACTCTATGCACTCGACCTTGCAACCGGCGCCGAACGCCCAGGCAGCCCCGTCACCATCCGGGCCACCTATCCCGGCACGGGGGATGGGAGCCATGACGGGCGGATCATCTTCGATCCCGCCCAGTATAAGGAGCGCCCGGGGCTTCTCCTCCTGCGGGGCCGGGTCTATACCTTCTGGTCCTCGAACTGCGATCACCGGCCCTATACCGGCTGGATCATCGCCTATACCGCGCGAGGGCTCAAGAGCCAGCGTGTGCTCGACATCACGCCGAATGGACATGACGGCGGGATCTGGGCATCCGGTGCTGGACCAGCCGCGGGACCCGGCGGGCACATCTACTTCATGGATGGCAACGGCAGCTTCGGCAGGCGGTTCAACCGCCGTGGCTTCCCGATCGACCATGACTTCGGCAATGCCTTCATCCGGCTCACGGTCACCGGGGGCCGGATCCGGGTGTCCGATTACTTCAACATGGACAATACCCGCGCAGAATCCCGGGCCGACGAAGACCTGGGGTCCGGCGGCGCACTGCTCCTGCCGCCGCTCCGGGGCCGCCACGGCCGGATCCGGAAGCTCGCCCTCGGTGCAGGCAAAGACAGCCACATCTATGTCGTGAACCGTGACCACATGGGTGGATTCCACCCGCGGCAGAACGACCTCTGGCAGGAGCTGCCCCATGCACTCCGGGGGCCCGAGTTCGGCATGCCGGCCTATTTCGCCCACGAAATCTATTTCGGCGCCGTCGGACAGCCGATCCGCGCCTTCGAGCTGCGCGGGGCGAGACTCGTGCCCCGACCGGTTTCGGTCACCCCGAACCGCTTCCCCTATCCGGGCGCCACACCATCCATCTCCTCCGACGGACTTCATGGAGGCATCGTCTGGGCGGTCGCCAACACGGACCCCGCCGTGCTCTATGCCTACCGCGCACGAAACCTGTCCCAGGAACTTTACAACAGCAACCAAGCCGGGCCCCGGGACCAGTTCGGTCCCGGGAACAAGTTCATCACGCCAACCATTGCCCAAGGGCGCGTCTTTGTCGGCACCCGGGACGGGGTAGCGGTCTTCGGGCTGCTCCACCCCTCGCCGCCGAGGTCGGGGACCGTCCCCCCCTGAAATTCCCGGTAAAGCCGGCCGGTTCTCGATCAGGCGCCTGGCACCCAGCCCGGCCGCCTCCCCGCGCGCTCGTCCGTGAGATTGGCAATCCGCCGCGCACGGCGTTTCCCGAATCCGGTGAGCGCGAGGTAAATCACGGGCGTCGTGTAGAGCGTCATGGCCTGGCTCACGATGAGCCCGCCGATCACGGCGATGCCGAGCGGACGCCGGAGCTGGTAGCCGGTTCCAACCGCAAACGCCAGCGGCAAGGCACCGAGGATCGCCGCCAGCGTGGTCATGAGGATCGGCCGGAAACGGACCAGGCAGGCCTTCCGGATCGCCTCTTTCGGCGACGCCCCATCCCGGCGCTCGGTCTCGAGCGCAAAGTCGACGAGCATGATCCCGTTTTTCTTGACAATGCCCATGAGGAGGAAAATCCCGATCACGCCGATCACGGACATCGGTGTGCCAGTCAGAAAGAAAGCGAGGAGCGCCCCAACCCCGGCCGAGGGGAGGGTGGACAGGATCGTGAGCGGCTGCGACAGGCTTTCATAGAGCACCCCCAGCACGATATAGATGGCGAAGAGGGACGCCAGGATCAGGAGCGGGATGTCTTCAATGGAACGCAGGAAATATTTTGCATTGCCTCCAAACCGGATGCGGACATTGCCCGGAAGTCGCATCTTCGCGATCACCTTCTGCACATCCGTGATGGCCGGACCGAGACTCACACCTGGTGCAACATTGAAACTGATCGTGCCTTCCGGCACTCCGTCGAAATGGATCACCTGGAGGGGAGCCGTGCCCCGTGTCAGGTGTGCGACCTCCAGCAGGGGGACCGGGCCCGAGTTGCCGGCGACAAAAATACCTTCGAGATCCCGGGGCGAGCGTGCACGTGCGGCTCCAACCGTGAGCACAACCTCGTACTGGTTTTGCGCCTCATAGATCCGCGAGATCGGGCGTTGGCCAAATGCCTCTCCGAGCGCCGCATCAATGGCGGCCACGCTCACCCCGAGCCGTGCGGCCTGGACCCGGTTGATCTCGACCGTGATCTGGGTTTCCGCCCGGTTGAGGTTGGTCGAGACGGTATTGATCGACTTCAGCGTCTTCAACCTCCGGACGATGCGCTCGGTAACCTGGTCCAGGGTGGCAAACGAGGGATCGAGGACCGAAAAACTGTACGCCCCGCCGTTGCTCTGGCCACCGAAAAAAAGATCCTGGGCAATCTGGAGATACACATGGATTCCGGGAATCCGGTCGAGCTTCCGTTCGAGGTCCAGGATCACGATCTTGGCCGGCTGGGTGCGTTCGGACGCCGGCTTGAGCCCGATGAACATCTTGCCGCGATTCGCGCTGGAAAACCCGTTGGTCACGCCCACGCTGGAGGTGATGGTCGCGATGGCCGGGTCGCGCCGGATGATCGCAACGACCTTGGACTGCAGGTGTTTCATCCGGTCAAAGGAGACGTTCGGTGCGGCCAAGGTCTGACCGATCACGAGACCGGTGTCCTCTTCAGGGAAAAAGGCCTTGGGAACCTTGATGTAGAGGAAGATCGTGAAGAGAAACGTCAGGATGAACAGGGCGAGCATCAGGCGCTGATGCCCGAGCGCCCAGTCCAGGCTATGCGCATAGCCATCGACCATGGACTGGTAGAGACGCTCCACCAGCCGTGCCAGATGCGGCAGGATCGGTCCGTGTTGGTGCTCTGGCTCCTGGTCTTTCATCAGATGGGCACAAACCATGGGCGTCACGGTCAGCGAGGCGAGCCCCGAGATCGCGATCGCAACAATCAGGGTCGTCGCAAACTCGTGAAAGAGTCCTCCCACGATACCCCCCATGAGCACCAGGGGCAGAAACACCACCATCAGGGAAACCGTGATCGAGAACACCGTGAATCCGATTTGCCGGGCGCCCTGGAGCGCCGATTCCATCACCGGAAGTCCCCGTTCGTGATGAGCCACAATGTTTTCGATCATGACGATCGCATCGTCGATCACGAAGGTGATCGCGATCGTGAGCGCCAGAAGCGAGAAGTTGTCCAGCGAAAACCCGAGCGCCCACATCGCAGCCAGCGTGCCGGCGATGGCCAGCGGGACCGTGATCCCGGCTGCCAGGATCGTGGCACTGCGCCGCATGAACCCGGCCACTACGATCAGGACGAGGGCCATCGTGATGAGGAGCGTGATCTCGATGTCGGAAATACTGGCCCGGATCGTGACCGTCCGGTCGGTCATGATGGCGAGGTGGATCGCCGGAGGCATGAGGCGCTCGAGATTCGGCAGCTGGCGCTTGATCCCGCGCACCGTCTGGATCACGTTTGCGGAAGGGGTTTTGGTCACGGCAATCATGATCCCGGGCTCCCGTCCATTCGTGGCCGCGAGCTGGGTGTTCGCAACACTGTTGACGACAGAGGCCACCTGGCCGAGGCGCAAGAGGGTGCCATTGGCGGCACGGAGCGCGATGTCGCGGTACTGAGCGGCATCCTTCAACTGACCATTGAGTGCGAGGATGTAGCCGTGATGGCGCCCCTCGATGGTCCCGAGCGGCTCCAGGACGTTGGCCGTGCGCACCGCGTTGAAGATATCGTTCGGTGTGAGACCGGCCGCCGCGAGGGCATGGGGGCTGAAGCGGATCCGGACCGCAGGAGACTGGCCCCCATACAGCGTCACCTGGGCGACTCCCTTCACCTGGGACAGTTTCTGGAGCAGGACGGTGTTGGCGAAATCATAGACCTCGCGCAGGGACATCGTGCGCGAGGACATGAACATCGTGAGGACCGGACGCGAGGCGGGATTGAACTCCCGGTAATACGGAAGGCTCGGCATGCCGGACGGGAGGTTGGGCAGCGCGGCATCAATCCCGGCCTGCACGGCGTGTGCGTCGGAGCTGATGCGCGTGTTGGTCCTGAACAGGAGGATGATCGAGGTCGATCCGAGGGAGCTGATCGACCGGACCTCATCGAGACCGGGGATGAGCCCCAATGTGTGCTCGAGCGGAGCAGCCACCGTGTTGGCCATCACCAGGGGGCTCGCCCCGGGTTCCGAGGCAAACACCACGATTCCCGGAATCGGGATGCTCGGCACCGCCGCGACCGGGAGCAGGCGATAGGCCATGAATCCGGCCAGGAGGACTCCGAGCGCGAGCAGTGTTGTGCCCACGGGACGCTTGATGAAGGGGGCTGAAAAGCTCACGGGCTAATCGGCCAGGTGGGGCTCGGCGGAGGGAAGCCATGCAGGACGCGCATGGAGCCGGTCGAGCGCGAGATAGATGACCGGCGTGGTGAACAGGGTGAGCACCTGGCTCACCAGAAGCCCACCGATGATCGTGATGCCCAGAGGCACCCGCAGTTCCCACCCGGATCCGCCTTCGAGCACGAGCGGAGCCGCACCGAACAAGGCGGCCATCGTGGTCATCATGATGGGACGGAAGCGCAGGAGGGCGGCTTCAGTGATGGCATCCGTTGGTGACAGTCCCCGCTCCCGCTCGGCCACGATCGCGAAATCAACCATGATGATGCCGTTTTTCTTGACGATGCCCATGAGGAGGATGATGCCGACGAGTGCCACGATCGTGAACTGGGTACCCGTCACCATAAGCGCCAAAAGCGCGCCGACCCCGGCCGAGGGCAAGGTGGAGAGGATCGTGACGGGATGGATCGGGCTTTCATAGAGCACGCCGAGAACGATGTAAATCACGACGATCGCTGCCAGGATGAGCCAGGGTTCATCCGCGAGCGAACGCTGGAACTCGGCCGCGGCTCCGGAAAACGTACCCTCGACCGAAGCCGGTACGCGGAGTCCGGCCTCCGCCCGCCGGATCGCCGATTCCGCGGTGCCGAGGGAGGTGCCCGATGCGGTATTGAAACTGAGGGTGACGGACGGAAACTGGTTCTCTCGGGTGATCACGAGCGGGCCCCGGCGGACGGTGATGCGGGCGATATCCCCCAATGGAACCTCGGCATTCGGGCTGACCGGAGCCGAGGCAATATTCAGGGTGGCACTTCCGCTGACCGCAGAGGCCGGGCCCTGTGGGCCCACGGAGGCGCTGGTTGTGCTGCCGGCCGGGACGTAGATCGCATCCAGCGCCGCAGGATCAGTCGCCCACTTCGGGCCGACGCCGAGCACCACCCGGTACTGCGCATTGCTCGTGTAGATGGTCGAAATCTGGCGTTGCCCAAAGGCGTCGTAGAGCACATTCTCGATGGTGGACATGCTGATGCCAAGCCGTGCAGCGGCATCGCGATCGACATTGATGTAAGCCTCGAGTCCGCCATCCTGCTGGTCGCTCGTCACATCGCGAAGGCCCGGGAGGGATTGCATCGCCGCCTCGATGCGTTTAGACCAGATTTGGAGCTCACGGGAGTTCGTGTCGGTCAGGGTGTATTGGTACTCGGCCGGTGCGATCCGCGATGAAAGCGTGATGTCCTGGACCGGTTGCATGTAAAACCGGAGTCCCGGGACGTGGTCGAGCGAACGGCTGAGTGCACGCATGACGGTGTTGATCGAAGGACGTTGGCTGATCGGCTTCAGCACGATCGTGAGCCGGCCCGTATTTGGTGTCGGGTTGGTCGCCCCGGTCCCGATCAGGGAGGTCACTCCCGAAACGGCGGGATCCTTGAGGATCCGGGCAACCGCCTGGTCCTGGAGACGGGCCATGGCACCCAGGGAGATGCTCTCTGACCCCTGGGTCACGGCAATGATCTCGCCCGTATCCACTTCAGGCAAGAGCGCTTTCGGGATGATGTAGAACAGGAAAGCCGTGAGGACGAGGGTTCCGGCAAAGATCCCGAGCATGAACCGCTGGTGTCTCAGACACCAGCCGAGAGCGGTCTGGTAGGTCTCGCGCGTCCGGGCGAGAAGCGCCTCGGCCATCCGGGCCAGGGGGTTCGGCCGGACCTCGCTTGAGGGCTTGAGGAGACGCGCCCCCATCATTGGCGTGAGTGTCAGGGAAATGACCGCGGAGGCGACCACCGCAACGGAGAGCGTGACCGCAAACTCGGAAAAGAGCCGTCCAATCACCCCCGTCATGAACAGCAGCGGGATAAAGACCGCCACGAGGGAGACGGTCAGGGACACGATCGTAAAGCCGATCTGACTGGCACCGAGGTACGCCGCGCGGAGCGGAGACTCTCCGGCTTCCACAAAACGGACGATGTTCTCGATCATGACAATGGCATCATCAACGACGAAGCCGGCGGCGACAGTGAGCGCCATGAGCGAGAGATTGTCGAGCTGGTAGCCGAGCTCGTACATCACGGCGAAGGTCGCAATGATCGACAAAGGTAGTGCAACCGCCGGGATCAGGGTGGCACGCGGATTCGGGAGAAACAGGAAGATGACCAGGACGACGAGAAACATCGCGCTGAGGAGTGTGATTTCGACATCGGCCACGGAGGCCTTGATGGTCCCCGTCCGGTTGGCAACGATATCGAGATGCACGCCGTGCGGCAGGGTCTTGCGGAGACCCTGGAGCGTCGACTCGATCCGGGAAACGGTACTCACGATGTTCGCACCGGGCCGGCGGTGGATGTCGAGCACCACGGCCGGGATGTTGTTGTAGCTCGCGAGCTCCTGGTCATTCTCGAGACCGGAGGAGACCGTGCCGACGGCAGCGATCGTCACCGGCGCGCCATTACGATAGGTGATGAGAAGGTTCCGGTACTGGCTCGCGAGTGCAAGCTGGTCATTGGCCCCGATCGCATAGGCCTGATGCTCTCCCTGGAGTCCGCCGGTGGCACCCGCCTGGTTGGCATTCGCCACCGCGTTGCGGACATCC
>JAJZNM010000102.1 GCA_021852325.1 Pseudomonadota bacterium | reverse complement strand
GCGGGCAGCCTCGAGATCCACCCGCGCCCGGTCCAGCTGGTCCTGGATCGCGACTTCGGACTGTAACCGGCCTTTTTCTGCCTTCCAGACTTCCTCGAGGTCGCTATAGGAACGTTGCAGACTCTCGATCTCATCCGCCAGTTTCTGACGGCGTTCCCGGGAAGCCTCATCGTGCTCCTTGGCGAGCGCCTCCTGCTCGATCCGGAGCTGGATCAATCGCCGCTCCAGGCGGTCAATGGATTCAGGCTTGGATTCGATCTCGGTCCGGATTCTGGAGCCTGCCTCGTCAATCAGGTCGATCGCCTTGTCCGGCAGCTGGCGGTCTGTGATGTAGCGGTGGGAGAGTGTAGCCGCCGCGATAATTGCCGAGTCGGTAATCTCAACGCCATGATGAATTTCATATTTTTCTTTCAGTCCGCGCAGGATGGCAATTGTATCGGCGACTCCGGGTTCTTGGATCAAAACCTTCTGGAACCTTCTTTCGAGGGCTGCATCTCGCTCAATATGCTGACGGTATTCATCCAGGGTGGTCGCGCCGATGCAATGCAGTTCGCCACGCGCCAACGCGGGCTTCAGCATGTTGCTCGCATCCATGGCACCTTCGGTCTTGCCTGCCCCCACCAACGTATGAATCTCATCGATGAAAAGCACAACTCGCCCCTCCAGCTGGGCGATGTCCTTCAAAATGGACTTGAGACGCTCTTCGAACTCTCCCCGGAACTTCGATCCTGCCACCAACGCAGGAAGATCCAGCACAAGAAGGCGTTTGTGCTTCATGCTTTCCGGGACGTCCCCGTTGACCATGCGCTGGGCGAGCCCCTCAGCAATGGCGGTTTTGCCGACGCCGGGTTCACCAATGAGGACCGGGTTGTTCTTGGTCCGACGCTGGAGGATCTGGATCACGCGCCGGATTTCTTCATCGCGCCCAATCACCGGATCCAGCTTACCCTGCTCGGCGCGGGCAGTCAGGTCTTGGGTGTAGCGATTGAGTGCCTGGCGCTGATCTTCGGCGCCCGGCTGGTCGACCGGTGACCCCCCGCGCAAGGCTTCGATGGTGCGTTCCAGGGCGGGCCGGGTGACCCCAGCCTGGCGGAGTAGGTCGCCCGCGGGATCCCGGTCGTCGATCAAGGCCAGAGGGAAAAGCTCGGATGCGATAAATCGATCTTGGCGCTTTTGCGCCAGCTTGTCCGTGAGGTTGAGCAGGCGGTTCAGATCCGTCGAGAGATGGATTTCTCCGGCATTGCCTTCGACGGTCGGAAGCCGGCCGAGGATCCGGCTTAAGCCAGCTTCAATGACCGGAATTTGTCCACCCGAGCGCTCGAGCAGGGGGCGCACGGTGCCGTGCTCCTGTCGCAGGAAGGCGAGCAGGAGGTGTGCCGGTTCGATGTTTGCGTGGTCCTGTCCGGCCGCGATGGACTGGGCATCGGCCATTGCATCCTGGAAACTCGTGGTCAGTTTTTCAAAGCGCACGGGGATTCCTCACTCTCCAAGGCCTCTATGAAGGAACGATCTGTCTTGCTAGATGGGGATGCAATCAGCGTTTTTCAATGCATGAGGCCTGACGGGATGGCTCCACCTGGAGCGCCAGCGCATAAGAGGGTATCGATCCGCTGATCGCGAGCCTGATCGACTAGAATTGTCTTATGCCAGATGACCCGTCTGTGAGTGGATCCGCACCTCAACCGGCAACTCGGACGCCTGCCGCGCATCGCATCGCCGTGGCACCGCTCATGGGTTGGACGGACCGCCATTTCCGTTACCTGCTGCGTCTGATCGGCACGGAGGCCTGGCTCTATAGCGAGATGTTTCCGGTCCAGACTCTAGTTCGCGGGGCCGATCCGTCGAAGCGCATCGATTTCCATCCTGCCGAACACCCGATTGCGCTGCAACTTGGTGGGGATGACCCCGTACCGGTGAGCCAGGCAGCTTACTTGGGCTGGAAGGCCGGTTATGATGAAATCAACCTGAATGTCGGCTGCCCCAGTCCGAAGGTGTTGAGGGGTGGGTTCGGGGTCTGCCTCATGGAAAACCCTGGACGGGTCGGCGCGATGGTTTCCGCAATCCGGGACGCCGTCCCGATTCCGGTCACAATCAAATGCCGCCTGGGATTCGATCATCACCTAGAGCCTTCGTTTCTCGAATCGTTCGTCCGGGCGGTCGCTGAGCAGGGCTGCAACACTTTTTTTGTGCATGCACGCATGGCCTGGCTGGATGGCGTGAGCCCCAAGGCCAACCGGAGCCTGCCTCCCCTGGATTATGATTCCGTCATCCGACTGAAACAGAAATATCCCGGCCTCGAGATCGTGCTCAATGGCGGCATCCGCTCATCAAGCCAGGTCCATGACCTCTTGGGTCAGGTGGATGGCGTCATGGTGGGACGCAAGATACTGGAGGACCCCCTGTGGCTGGCTGCGCTTGAAGCGGCGGCAGGATTGCGCAGGAGCCCGGTGCCATCCCGTCTCAAGGTGATTCAAGGCTATGGGGCCTATCTGTCCCGGGTATTCCAGTCGCCCACGGATGGCCATGAATCGAGGCAGCGCCTGTTCCAGCCACTCCTGACGGTGATGCGGGGTTTTTCGGGGGCCGCGAGGCTTCGCCGCCTGGTCTGCGAGGCCGGTCGCGCTTCAGAAACCGAAGGAGGTGGCTGGGTCGAGCACATTCTCGGTGAACTGGCCTCCATCGCCCCCGAGGCGGGTGGGTCCGCGATGGGATCCCTGTCCCACACCGACCCTAGCCGGTCGAGGCCAGTTCCCGCTGGATGCGGGCCAACGCCTCTTTGAGTTCGATGGGCACACGGGGTTCATAATCCAGGAGATAGTTCTCCAGTTCGTCAAACTCGTCGATCCAGCCCCGGCGGTCGATGCTGAACAGTTCCCGGAGCGCATCCGGTGCAAGGTTCAGTCCCTCGAGATTGAAGTGGGTGCCGTGTATGGGCAGGTAACCGATCGGCGTCTCGTGTGCCGGGATGCGGTCCTTGCAACGTTCGAGAATCCACTGGATCACCCTCAGGTTTTCCCCATAACCCGGCCAGAGATACTTGCCGTTCTGGTCCTGGCGAAACCAGTTGACATGGAAGATCCGCGGTAGGCTGCTGACCCGCTCCTGCAGGTCGATCCAGTGGCGCCAATAGTCGCCGAAGTGATAACCACAAAAGGGAAGCATGGCCATGGGGTCTCGGCGCACGACACCGGTTTTCCCGCTGGCTGCAGCCGTCGTCTCGGATGCCAGTGCGCAACCTACGAGCACACCATGGGCCCAGTTTTTGGCCTCATAGACCAGGGGCGCAAGACGGGCGCGACGTCCCCCGAAAAGCACGGCCGTGATGGGCACGCCCATGGGGTCCTCGCTGTGTCTGGACCAGGCAGGATTCTGGTCTGCGCGCACGGTGAAGCGCGAGTTGGGATGGGCTGCAGGCCCGTTGCCCGACTCATAAGGTCGCCCGCGCCAGTCGATCGCCGGTCGGCCGGAGAGCAGTCCTTCCCACCAGGGGTCGTTGTCCGAGGTGACGGCCACGTTGGTAAAGATCGTATCCCGCTGGATCATCTGGTAGGCATTCGGATTGGTGATCTCGTTCGTCCCCGGGACGACGCCGAAGTAACCTGCTTCCGGATTGATGGCCCAAAGGCGACCGTCTGGCCCCACATGCATCCAGGCGATATCATCGCCCACGGTCCAGACCTTCCAGCCTCGAAACGACTGCGGGGGCACCAGCATGGCCAGATTGGTCTTGCCGCACGAGGAGGGGAACGCCGCGGCGAGGTAAAAGACCTCTCCTTCCGGGTTCTCAACGCCGACAATCAGCATGTGCTCGGCCAACCAGCCCTCTTCCCGGGCATTCCAGCTCGCGATCCGCAGGGCGTGGCATTTCTTACCCAGCAATGCATTGCCGCCATAACCGGAACCGATGCTCTGGATCAGGTTTTCGGCCGGGTAATGGAGGATATAGCGGCGATCAGGATTGAGATCCCCGAGTGCATGCTGCCCGCGGACGAAAGGTTCCCCGCTTTGGATGCGCTTCAGGATGAAGTCCCCCATGCGCGTCATCAAGCGCATGTTCGCAACCACATAGCGGCTGTCGATGATCTCGACGCCGAGCTGTGACCAGGGAGAATCAACCGGACCCATACAGTACGGAATCACATACAAGGTCCGCTTCCGCATGCACCCGGAGAACAACCGTTCATAAAGACGGTGCGCATCATCGGGCGACATCCAGTTGTTGTTGGGGCCCGCGTCATCCTTCTGGGAGGTGCAGATGTAGGTGACCTGTTCGACCCGGGCCACGTCAGTCGGATCGGAACGATGGAGATGGCAGTTTGGGTAGGTGTGGGGATTGAGAGGGAGGATCTCGCCTTGTGCCAGCATTTCCTGGCGCAGGGTTCCCCATTCCGCCTCCGATCCATCGCACCACTGGATGCGTTCAGGCTGGGCGAGCTGGGCAACAGAGTCGATCCATTGGGACAGGGTTAGTGTTCGGTCAGGCATGATGCTATGAACTCTCCGGGTGGAATTGCGGCGTGAAAAAGCCAGTGAGCCCCCAGCTCTCCGATGGATCGCGGTGGATCGACATATTGTAACGGAATCCAGGACGTAACCGGGGGCTCTGTTACCATGACCGCAACAGTGAGTAGGCGGTCATGGGTATTCATGCGCGAACCTGATTATCTCGGTTGCAACGGGATCCTCTCGGCGGTGCTGGACGATTTTCAGTATCGGGAGGGCCAGAACCGGCTCGCGGACGCGGTGACCCGTGCTTTACACGAGAAATCGATTCTTGTCGCCGAGGCCGGAACCGGGGTCGGCAAAACGTACGCCTATCTCATTCCGACGCTGCTCAATGGCGGGCGATCTGTGATTTCGACCGGCACCATCGCACTGCAAGACCAGCTTTATGAGCGGGATATCCCGCTTGTCTCCCGTGTCCTCGGAAAACCCCTGCGTACCGCATTGCTCAAGGGGCGGGCCAACTATGTCTGTCTCCTGCGCTACGAGACGGAACGGACTCAACTCCGCCTGTCTCCGAAGGCACGCGAGCGAGAGAAGCGCCGACGACTCCTCGACAGCTGGGTCGAGGGAACGATCAGTGGGGACTTGTCCGAATGTCCCATCGAGCTCAATGACCCGATCGAGCGCAGCCAGATCACCTCAACCGCCGAAAACTGTACGGGACGGCGCTGTCCCTTCTACGAGCGCTGTTTTGTCGTGGAGGCCCGCCGACAGGCACTTGAGGCCGACCTCATCGTCACCAACCATCACCTTCTGCTTTCAGACTGGCTCTTGCGGCAGGACGGCTTTTCGCAACTCCTGCCCGAAGTGGACGCATTCATTCTCGATGAGGCACACCTCCTGCCTGATCTGGCGACCCGCATGCTTTCCGAATCCGTGAGACAGACCGAGCTCGAGCATGTCCTCGCGAATCGTGCGTGGTCCGCCCTCTTCAATGCCGGATCGGATTCCGGGGTACCGCCTTGGGAAGCCTTGGAGCAGGCTTTCACCACGTTGCTCGGGCATGAAAGCGGGCAGCGGGGCCAGCTCGTCTGCGAGGAGTGGCCGGCCCGTCTCCGCGAGAGCATGGCAACCCTTGCAACCGGGTTCAAAGCACTGCTCGAACGGCTGTCTGAGACCCCGGAAGACGAAGCGAGTCGTGATGCCAGGCGCAACCTCGAGCGCATGGAGCGCATCCTTTCGAAAGCAGTCCGAATCCGGCATCCCGAGCTTGAGCCCGGGAGCCCATGGCCTTGGCTCGAGTGGCTCGAGGGTGGGTTCGTGGTGCGTCTCGAACCGGTGGATCCGGGTTCTGGCTTGCGCACACTCATGCAGGTGCATGACGCGGCTTGGGTGATGACCTCGGCTTCCTTGAGCACGGGTGGCCATCTTTCCTACTTCAGGAATCGCATGGCTCTTGCCGAGTGCGAGGAAATCATCATCCAGAGCCCGTTCGACTATGCGGCACATGCATTGCTCTACACGCCGACGACACTGCCCGATGTCGATGCTCCGGATTATCTGGAGGCATTCATCGCGCTTGCGCTCCGCCTGATCGAATCCAATCCGGGTGGGACCTTCCTGCTATTCACAAGCCATCGCGCACTGGCGATGGCGCAAGCTCGGATTGCAGGCTCCTTGGGATCCCGCCCTCTCCTGGTCCAGGGACATGCTTCCAAATACCGCCTCCTCGAACGATTCCAAGAGGAAACCCCGGCGGTCCTCCTCGGCAGCCATAGTTTCTGGGAAGGGGTCGATGTCAAGGGCCTCGCGCTCTCCCTCGTGATGATCGACCGGCTGCCTTTTGCATCGCCTTCGGACCCCCTGGTCTACCGGCGCATTGAGGCCCTGAAACGCATGGGCCGGGACCCGTTCCGGGATGACCAGTTGCCCAAGGCGGTACTGGCCCTGCGTCAGGGCGTAGGACGACTCGTGCGCCACGAATCCGATTTTGGCGCGGTCGTGGTGGGTGACCGGCGTCTCGTGGAACGCAGCTATGGTTCCGTCTTCCTCGCAAGCCTCCCGCCCATGACGCGCGCCCAAGACGAGCACGAAGTCGCCGAGTTTCTCAGTCATCATGGCCAGATGGCTCGCCCTTGACTTTGCACAGACTGAGGCCACCGTTGCGATCGGCGACGGTGCGACACTCGTCTGTGAACACGCCTTTCCGGCACGGCTTGCCTCCGAGAACGGGATGACCGAGATTGCCCGCCTGCTGGCCGAGACCGGAACCAGGGCATCGAATCTGGACGCCCTGGCTTGGATCTCGGGTCCGGGTCGTTTCACGGGCCTCCGGATTGCCGCAGCCACGATCCAGGGCTTGTCCTGGGTCTGGCAAAAACCCGTCGCCTCGGTCCCCGGTCTTGCGGTCATGGCGTATGCCTGCCGGAAGGCCGGGCTCACGGTCCCCGTCTTTGCCTGTCTTGATGCGCGCATGGGGGAACTTTACTGGGCTTGTTACCGGATTGCCGAGGGCATCTGGCCTGAGGGTGATCTCCACGTGGGTGGTGGAGCGAGCGTGCATCTTGATGATGGGGATTGGACCGGTGTCGGGGAGGTGCTGGAACGGCCCGATCTCCAGGATCTCCGGAAGCGGTTGGCCCGTCTCGAGCCTGCCGCCCCTGCCCGGGCAGGGAATCTCCTGCCGCTGGCCGAACTCGCCTGGCAGGGCGGGCGCGTGCAGGAGGCTCATACCATTGGCCCGCTCTATGTCCGGCACGAGGTTACCGATCGGGATGCCCCAACCCTTCCGGTTACCAGAACGGGCTATGATACGGGAGAGCAGGAATAGGGCATGCTTCCGTGGAAAGCGGTCAGATCCGGATCCTTCTGGTCGATGATGACCCTGGCGTCCGAGACATGCTGTCGTTGACGCTGCGCCGCGCCGGATTTTACGTGACCCTGGCACGCGATGTGCATACGGCCCAGGAATCGATGGGGGAGGGCCTGCCCGATCTCATCATCCTGGACTGGATGATGCCCGTCGTGAGCGGCCTGGAATATGCGCGGCAGCTCCGTCGTGACGAGCTGACGCGCGAGATCCCGATCATCCTGCTCACCGCACGTGATGAGGAAGACGACAAGCTCAGGGGTTTTGAAAGCGGTATTGACGATTTTGTGACCAAGCCATTTTCAGCCCGGGAACTCCTGGCGAGGGTCCAGGCCGTGCTGCGCCGAAGTCGGCTCCATGACCAGGACGGGCGTCTCCGGCTTGGAGAACTCACTCTCGATCTACAGACATGCGAGGTGTTCTACCAGGAAGCGGTCGTGCACCTCGGTCCGACCGAGTTTCGCCTGCTCAAGTACTTCATGTCACACCCCAACCATGTCCATAGCCGCTCCCGCATACTGGATCACATTTGGGGGCTCGGCAAGCCGATCGACGAGAGGACTGTCGATGTACATGTCGGCCG
The DNA here is from genome assembly GCA_021852325.1 of Pseudomonadota bacterium. Lineage (GTDB taxonomy): Bacteria > Pseudomonadota > Gammaproteobacteria > JAKAQQ01 > JAKAQQ01 > JAJZNM01. The sequence goes on along the minus strand of JAJZNM010000102.1, from coordinate 1,621 downwards.
TCTGCGCAAATCGCTTGAGCGTTTTGGTATCGGCCAGTGGATCGAAACGCAGCGCGGCAACGGCTATCGCCTGCGGGTTCCGGGTGACCCGGAGAAAGGATCCCAGGCTTCATGAAGTGGGCTTGGGTCAAGGAGTTTGCCTGGCTTGCCGCCGGGCTCATGCTGGCGCTTCTGGGCTGGGCCTTCTGGGGGCACCCGGTCCCGATTTTCCTGTTCTGGGCGGTGCTGCTCCTCGGTCGGCACTACCGTCAGCTGGCACACTGGCTCGCCTGGCTCGGGGATCCGGACCGAGACATGCCCGAGGGAACAGGCATCTGGGCCGGGGTGGCACACGCGGTCCGCTGGCGGATGCGTGCATGGCAAGTCGCGAGATTCGAGATCCGGAACCGGGTCGACCTCGATCAGGCGCTGCTCAAGGCCTGGCCCGATCCTATCCTGATCCTCGACTCACGGGGCCGCCTCGAGCGCTTCAATGCCCGCGCGGAAGCGCTTCTCGGCCTGAATCCGGAGCAAGACATCGGCCAGTATGCCGGAAATCTGCTCCGGAATCCCGCGCTTCTCAGGTTGATCCAGCACCCGCAGGAACAGGGCACGGTGCAAATCCCCTCCCCCCGAAATGAGGAACAAATCCTCGAAGTTTCCGTGGCGGCGCGGGGATCTGACGGGGCGATCATGTGGGTACGGGACGTGAGTGGAGACAAGCGGGCCGAGCAGCAGGGACGGGATCTCGTTGCCAATGCCTCCCATGAGCTCAAGACCCCCCTCACGGTCCTGAGCGGTTATCTGGAAATGCTCCTGGACGAGAACATCGTGCATCCGGAACACCGGAAAATCCTCGAGGAGATGCAACGGGAAACCGGGCGGATGAAAACGCTCGTGCTGCATTCCCTTGAACTCATGCGACTGGAAACCAGTGGTGAACGGGCACCTCACGATCGCGTACGCGTGCCCGAGATCATGGACCGGCTGAAACAGAGGCTCACCCTTCTCGACCAGGGGCGTCGGGAGGTGACCTTTGCAATCGATCCCCGGCTGGTTGCGGTCCGGGGCTCGGAGACGGAGCTCGCAAGTGCATTCTGGAATCTGGTTGACAATGCCTTGAAGTTCACCTCGCCCGGCGGCCATATCTCGATCCGCTGGCAGGCGGACGGAGCCGGGAGCGTGTTCCAGGTTTCCGATGACGGGATCGGTATCCCCCCCCAGCAGGTGAGCCGTATCACAGAACGTTTCTATCGGGTCAATACTGCACTTGAAGGAGCCACGGCCGGCTCCGGACTCGGTCTCGCGATCGTGCAAAACGTTCTCAAGCGCCACCAGGCGAAACTCGTCTGCGAGAGCCGGTTGGGTGGGGGCAGCACATTCAGTTGCCGCTTCCCACCGGAACGGGTCGAGTGGGCAGAGGTCGGTGCGGACGGTTTCCGGGGGCCATAGCCTGTGGCGGGAACCTTTGCCGGGCGGGAGGGTCTCACACACGAATGGTTCTTCTTCCGGGGTATCCCGAAACGAGGACCGGGTTCCTGTCAAACCTGACCCCGGACACTGGATCCGGGGTTTTTTTTACCCGTTTTGAAACCCCGGCGTGCTATGATCACCATGGGTCATAGCAGTTTGGCCAGCTACC
>JAJZNM010000104.1 GCA_021852325.1 Pseudomonadota bacterium | reverse complement strand
TTCAGTTCCGGCGGGGAGGGCGCACGCATACGCTTCTCGTCATGACCGATGCCAGCCGGACCTTGCGTGAAGAGGAAAGGAGGGCGTGGCGCCGCCTGATCCGAGTCCTCGGGCACGAACTCAACAACTCGCTCGGGTCGATTGCATCGGTCGCCGATACGCTCAAGCGGCAGGCCTCATCCAGCGGCGCGCACTCAGAGGCGCTTCTGGAGGGGCTCGAACTCATCGAACGCCGGACCCGAAACCTTACGGATTTTCTCAAGCGCTACCGGGAGTACGCGCGCATGCCACCGCCGAGTTTCAGCGAAGTGGGCCTGGCACCACTTGTGCGGGAGGTAGCAGCCGTGGCCGGTGATCCGAGACTCAAGGTGCTGGAAGGCCCGGAGGTCACCTTCCAGGCTGATCGGAGTCAACTCGAGCAGGCGCTGATCAACCTGGTCCGCAATGCACTCGAGGCCGTCGCTCAGCCGGAGGGCACGGTCGAACTCGCCTGGAGCGAGACCCCACGGGCGGTCGTCATCGAGATCGTGGATGACGGTCCGGGGCTTCCTCAAACAGATAACCTGTTCGTTCCATTTTTCACGACCAAGCCGGGAGGTAGCGGTATCGGCCTCCTCATTGCACGTGAAGTGGCCGAAAACCATGACGGTGGGCTTGAGCTCGCCAATCGGGAAGACCAGATCGGCGTGATCGCCCGCCTCGCACTGGCGAAAGCCCCGCGAAATGGCCCGATCCGTCAAGAGCGACCCTTCTGAGGGCATCACCCAATTCCAGCACCCCGGATCCGAACGCTTCGCGCCTTGCCTGCGGGCAGTCCTGTGGAATCCAAACCCACGGGTTTTGACGGATTGTGCAGTTGACCATCTTGGCAGCAGGATCCTCCAGGATGCCCGTCTGTGATTGGCGGGTCTGGCCGCCAACAACACTCATCGAGAGGCCCGACTTCCAGAGCGCCGAACTGCCTCACCAGTGCCATGGCAAGTCTCTCCAGTATGGATAGGCTCAGGACTTCTGCCGAAGACTCCACGAGGCGGCACCCACATACTTGACTGAGTCAACAAATCCGTGTATGTTGGCGCCATGACTGTCCAAACCCGACCTGCAGGTACGAATCCGGGAAGACCCCGGAGCGATCAGGCCGCGACGGATGCCGTCCGCGGGTTCAACCGGTTCTATACCCGCCAGCTTGGCCTCCTGAATCAGAGTTTTTTGGGAAGCCCCTACACATTGACCGAGGTACGAGTGCTCTATGAGCTGGCGCATCGCGTCCGTCCGACGGCTACGGAGATCGCACGTGAGCTGTCTCTCGATCCGGGATATCTGAGCCGGCTTCTGAAAAAGCTCGAGCGCCAAGGTTATCTTGATCGCGAGCAGCACCCGCAGGATGCCCGGCAAAGGTCACTTCGGCTCACCAAGACCGGGCGGCGAGTGTTCGATTGCCTCGATCGCACCTCAAGTGAACAGATCTCTTCCATGATGGCCGCGCTGACTCCCGGACAGATTGACGAACTGGTGAGTTCGATGCGAACCATACATCGGTTGCTCCTGCCCAATGCCACGGGCTCCGGATACTCCTTGCGTCCGCTGGCCATAGGAGACGTCGGTTGGATCATCCACCGCCAGAGCGTCTTGTACGCCAAGGAGTACGGATGGGACATGAGATATGAAGGGCTGATCGCGGAGATACTCGGAAACTTCATCAAGCAGTTCGACGCGGCTAGCGAGAATGCCTGGATTGCAGAACGGGATGGAGCGATTGCAGGCTCTGTATTCCTGGTCCGGGAGTCTGAGCACGTCGCCAGGTTGCGACTCCTTTACGTGGAGCCCAGAGCGCGGGGGCTCGGGATTGGCCGGAACCTGGTTGACACCTGTGTCTACTTCGCCCGCGAGAAGGGATACCAGACGCTTCGACTCTGGACCAACGATGTTCTTGTCTCCGCACGGAGGATCTATCAGGCTGCCGGATTTCGTCTGGTGAAGGAGGAGCGACATCATTCTTTTGGTCAAGATCTGGTTGGCGAGACCTGGGAGCTGGCGCTCAGGAACTGAGATCGCGACGAGGCGCAACTACCATTTTCCTGAATGCACCCTGGTTTCGCGTGCTTACGGTGCTGTGTGCCAGCATCACCATTGCCTGGCCGCACGAGCATGAAGGATCCAGCGAAAAGGAACCAGCTACGGCATATTACGATGGCATATTACACTCGTCGTGATCACTCATGACGTTATGGAAATACGAAAGTAGAGCTGACCCCGTCGCTGCCAGGATTCCCGGTCCCCCGTGGGGCTTGCTGACCGGATTTCTATGCGCGAGGCAGAATGAGATCCGACAGTCGGCTCAAGTCGCGTTGCAGCTCGGCGTTAGTGGTGACTTCGCCAGCGCGAGTGCGGCGTGCTGGACCGCTCGGTCGCGCGCGGACCGTACAGCGTCCGTACGCATGCGCGCTGCCTTCAATATTTCCGGTCGAGCGAGCTCTGGACGGCCAGAATCAAACGGTGGAAGTGGTGCATACTCAATACCGAGCGAGACCATTTGTGCGTAGTCAGTACCCGCAATTTCTCCCAGTACCGTCAGGGCCATGTCGATTCCGGCGGTGACACCACCTCCGGTGAAGATGTTGCCTTCCCGGACGACGCGAGCGGGATCCGGAATCGCGCCGAATGCCTTCAGTGAGTCGCGCCAAGCCCAATAGCATGCCGCGCGCTTGCCACGGAGGAGTCCTGCTGCTCCGAGTAGCAATGATCCGGTACATACCGATGTCACGTAGCGCGCAGTGGTGGCGAGGCGTCGTACCTCCGCGAGGTAACACTGGTCTTCCAATGCCTGGATGGTTCCGAGGCCACCTGGAACGCAAAGCAGGGCACAATCCACAATCTCGCTCAGCTTGCGAATGCCCGTAAAGGTGAGCCCTCCTTCAGCCTCGATTGTGCCTCCCTCAACCGAAGCCAGAATGCATTGGCCACCGGGCATCCGGGTAAAGATTTCGTAGGGTCCCGTGAAATCGAGCTGCGTGAGGTTCGGATACAAGGCAAACACGACTGGAAAATCTGCGGTCATGATGACTCCTGTCTTGCTGATACACAGGCGGGTAGATGAGCGCGAGGCGGATTGACGAAACCGGCTTGCACCGTTTCACAGCTAGTGAAAATGCAGCTGCCCAAGCCTTTTGTGCCGTCATCCGCACCGGTGCATGCCTAAAATATTATCCGATTTCGAGCTTCCGGATGCAGCCTGACTTGCCGGGACCCTCAAGATCCAAGGCCAAGGACGCTTCAATCTAATACTCGCCCAAGGGTGCATCTTCTGGAACACTTGCCTCCCATCGCCTGAGCCTCAAATTGCCTCTATGATGGCTCCCCCACCACCACCCGATTGTCGAGATGGGGGACAGGGGCAACCGCCTGCTTGCCCCGGCTGTCTTCAAGCGGTAAGCTTGTCTCCATGAGCCGATGGATCACGCTCGCAATGCTCGTGGGGCTCCTATTTACTGGATCGGCCCGCGCTGCGATCTATACCTGGGTTGGACCTCATGGGGTGCGTCACTATTCGGATGTCCCCCATCCCGGTGCGATCCGTTTGGCGCTCGGATCCGGGCTCAGCACCTATACCCTGAAAACGGTGGCGATGCCAGTTTCGCCATCGGCGGGGGCGGTTCACGCCCGCCCAGAGTCGCTCATGCATTTCGTAATTCTGAGCCCCACGCCCAACCAGTCGCTGTTCAATATCGGGGGGGTCATGACCGCATCGGTTGAGGTTTCGCCACCGCTCGCGCCCGGCGACCGGCTCCTCTACCTCCTGGATGGGCAACCCGAGGGTGGCCCGACGCGGCTCACGGAACAGGTGCTGCATCGCGTCTATCGCGGTACGCATCGGTTGACCGTTGAAATCCTGTCGCCCCGGAACAAGGTCCTGGAAAGCCGCTCGGTCACGTTTTTTGTACATCAGCACTCGATTCTCGCCAAGCCGCCCCTCCTCGGCCCGCCATTGATCAAGCCAACCGGACCCATCAAAGCCATACCGCATTGATCGTTTTGGGGCGGGACCAGCCTCGTCCTCCCGTTTTGCACTATCATGGTGCAATGGCCCTGGTCTCATACCGGAACCGTTTCTCGACCGATTCGGCCGCGCTCCTCGATGGTCTGGCCACTGCGATCGTCTGGCTGGATCCTGGCCTTCACTTCCTCTATACCAACTCCTCGGCAGCCGACCTCTTGGAACTGCCCCATTCCGTTTACGGTCGTCAGCTGACGGACCTCCTTTCCGGATTTCATCCCCTGGCCGTACAGCTCAGCGAACAGATCCCGAAGCGCGAAATCCGCACCTACCGTGAAGTTGAAGTGAGCCTCGGCCGGCGTTCGATCATGCTCGACTGCGTGGCGACGCCCATGGCAGAGGACGAACTGGTTCTCGAACTCTATCCCCTGGATCGACATCTCCTCATCAGTCGGGAGGACGCGCTCACCGAACGTCACCAGGCGAACCGGATGCTGCTCTTGCGCCTCGCGCACGAGATCCGGAATCCATTGGGTGGAGTCCGGGGTGCGGCCCAGCTCCTCGAGTCCGAGCTCCGGGATCCTTCGCTCCGCGATTACACCCAGATCATCCTCTCCGAGGTCGACCGGTTGAACACTCTCGTCGAGACCCTGATCGGGCCGCTCAGCCCACCCCGCCCGGTCCCGCTCAACATCCACGAACCAGTCGAGTACGTCCTCCGCCTGGCTGAAGCCGAGAGGCTCCCGGACCTGAGGCTCCGGCGGGATTTCGACCCGAGCCTGCCCGAGGTCGCGCTCGACCGGGATCTCCTGGTTCCGGCACTGATCAACCTCATGCGCAACGCCCGACAGGCGCTTTCCGATCACGGCACGCTGTCCGTCCGCACGCGCGTGGAGCGCCAGTACACGATCCAGGGGAGGCGCCACCCGCTCGCGATCCGGATCGATATCGAGGACGATGGCCCCGGCGTTCCTGCACACCTTCGCGAACGACTGTTTCTGCCCCTCGTGAGCGGCCGGAAGGGGGGGAGCGGGCTCGGTCTTGCGATCGCGCAGGACCTGATCCAGCGCCAAGGCGGGCTCATCGAGTGGCGCAGCCGGCCGGGGCAGACGGTGTTCTCGATTCTCCTGCCGCTCGTGGCCTAGATCCATGCCGGCACGCGGATTGTCCGTCTGGGTGGTCGATGACGATGACTCCATGCGCTGGGTCCTCGAAAAGGCATTGCAGAAGGAGTCCTACGAGGTCGAGAGCTTTGCGCGTCTGGAAGGGCTCCGGGGAGCCCTGGTCCACGACATCCCGAACGCCTTGATCATGGATATCCGCCTGCCGGACGGAGACGGCCTCCGGTTTCTGCCCGAATGGATCGGCGGCTATCCAGACCGGCCGGTGATCGTCGTGACCGCCCATGCCGATTTCCAGAATGCGGTCGCGGCGTATGAGCAGGGCGCTTTCGAATATCTGCCCAAGCCGGTTGACCTGAATGAGCTCATGGCCGTCGTGAAACGGGCACTTGAGATCGGCTCCGCGCCCACTCGCCATCCGGTCGCCTCACGACCCCGTGCGCCCCTGATCGGGGCCGCTCCGGTCATGCAACGGGTTTTCCGCCAGATCGGCCGGCTGGCCCGGAGCGAGGTCAATGTGCTGATCACGGGCGAGTCCGGGACGGGCAAGGAACTCGTGGCGCGTGCCCTCCATGCCCACAGTCCACGCGCCCAGGGGCCATTCATCGCGATCAACGCGGCTGCGATCCCGGGAGAACTCCTCGAATCCGAGCTGTTCGGACATGAGCGTGGCGCCTTCACGGGCGCGGTGGCGATCCACCGCGGACGTTTCGAGCAGGCCCAGGGCGGAACCCTATTTTTTGACGAGATCGGGGACATGCCCCTGGCCCTCCAGACGAGGCTCCTGCGCGTCCTCGCGGAGCGGGAGTTTTCCCGTGTGGGGGGGCGGGAGTCGATTTCGGCAGATTCGCGGATCATCGCCGCGACCCACCAGAACCTCGCGGAGCTCGTGGAAGCCGGCCGATTCCGGGAAGACCTCTATCACCGGCTCAATGTCGTCGAGATACGATTGCCCCCACTCCGCGAACGGACCACGGACCTGCCGCTCCTCCTCGACCACTTTCTGCGGGATGCGGCCGAGGAGCTTGGCACTTCCCCACCGCGGCTCACCCCGGATGCGGTCGTGGAGCTCCAGCACTGGCCCTGGCCGGGGAATGTGCGCGAACTGATCAACTTCTGCCGCAAGCTGGCCCTCGAGACGCCAGGGCCGGTCACGGCACGCGAAGACCTGATCCGCCTCCGTTCCCAGGGAGGGACAACACCGTCAGGCGACGGTCTCGAGGGATTCCGGGACTGGCTGCGCATCGCTCCGGATGGCGCGTATGCCCGGGCACTCGATGCGGCCGAACGGGCGCTCATCGAAGCGGCGCTTGAACGCTCCGGCGGACATCGCCAGGCGGCCGCACGGCTCCTCGGGATCGGCCGGAACACGCTGACCCGCAAAATCGGGAACCTCGAGCTCGGTCCCGGTACCCGATCTCCCGGGCGGGACCGGCGGCGACCGTGATCGCCTGTGAAATCGTGGGGGCCCGCGGGCCTTACAGCGTTTTTGTGCATGGCTGGCTGCGTGCCGGATCTGCCTACGAGCCGCTCAAATCAATCGCTCAACAGCGGGAGGAGCGCTGGATCCTGGCCGATCTCAGGGGATACGGGCGCTCGCGCGCAGACACGGGGCTTTATACCGTGGAAGAGGCGGCGAGCGATCTCGTCAAACTCGTCGATGCGCTCCGCATCCCCACAGCCCGCTGGATTGGGCACTCCATGGGGGGGCTCATCATCCAGAAAGTGGCCGAGATCGCTCCCGAAAGGGTTTTGAGCCTGGTCGGTATCGCTCCGGTTCCGGTCTCGGGCATCGCGCTCGACTCTCGTGCACAACGTGTTTACGAGGCTGCTTGTGGGGATCCCGAGACCCGGAGACGGATCCTCAACCATCTCACGGCCGGCATCTTATTCGAACCCTCGCTCGAGAACTGGCTTGCGGCCAGTCTTCGGGAAACCGTACCCGCCGCGCTCACCGCCTATCTCCATTCCTGGGGCCGGAGAGCGGAGGCGATACCTCCTGCACACCCGTCTGCCATCCCGATGACGCTTCTCGTCGGAACCCGGGATCCTGCGATCACGCAGGCGCTCATCGAAGAGGAGTTTGTCCCGCGTTATGCCCGGCTCGACATCCACCGGATCGATGCAGCCGGGCATTTCCCGATCGAGGAAAGGCGGGATGCCGTCCAGGCCTACTTGACGCAACCGAATGGCATGCTCCAGGGTCAGTAGATCTCGTACCAGTAGATCTGGGCGGGATTGGCGTGGTAAATGCCGAAGTTGAGGGTACCTTCCGGGGCCTGGTTGTCCTTACCGGTTCCGTTCCAGTCGTATTCGAGCCAGCTCGGCAGGGTCGTGGCTTCAAGGAGGAGCGGGCCGGTCACGTTGGGTGCTTTGAACCATAGGTTGAAGTTCCCGTTCGTGGGCGGCTCGCTGAAATCCTCCCCGGTTTTCCCGCTTCCGCAGGAGAGTCCGCTCTGGTTGCCGACCTCCCAGACACAGGTGTCCGTGGGAACGATCGGACCGCCGCCCGCGGGCTCGATGAGGACCAGGCTCACGCCCGTCGTGCATTGATCGTCGGTCGCAATCACCCATCCGGTTGAGGTGCCGAGGTAGTACTGGGTCACCATCGGGTCGTTGAGATCGAGTTCCTCAGAACCATAGGCATTGGGGATGAAGAGGCGTCCCTGGCGGATGGTCGAGGCGTCTCCGGCGGCGAACCCGATCGTGAACGTGAACGGGTTTTGGGGTGCCGCCACGATCCCGTCAGTGTCTTCGACCGGAATGCTCACCGTGATGTCCGAACTGAAGGGGCTCGCGACGGGCGCCGGGGTGGCGCCGGTGTCGGGCAGGGTATAGGAAAGCGGGCCTGTGAAGGTCGTGGTCACCGCGCCGGGGGTCCCGGGGGTGTTCGTGCTGGTCGGGGGGGAGAATGCGGCGAGCCCGGAATCGACGGTGATCCCGAGCCCTGCGGGAATGTCGGGATCTGAATAGCTCGGGGTGATGTCCGGAAGTTTCCACCAGTCCGCACCGCTGCCATAGTTCGCATAGTCGAATGTGGTGCCGCCCTGGACATTCACGGCCGTGATCGTCACGACCGGTGCAGTGGAATAGTTGAGCGGTTGCCCGAGGTAGCTGAAGTTGCTCCCGCAGCTCGAGGCGAAGGTCGGCTGGTTCACCGTCACGTCAAAGTGGTCGGGCGTGAAACGGCCGACCGGATCGCTCAGTCCGGTGACACTCACCCCAGCATTGAGGTAGCCGGTTGCCAGTCCGTCGAGGCTCATGCTGCCGACCTCGCTGTAGTTGAGGTTAGGCACGGTGGCCGAGCCGTTCCGGAAGGAGGCCTCTGGAAGGGCGCCGTTATTGATCGTCCCCAGGACACCCTGAGTGGGGGTAAAGGGTGATGCCGCAGAAAGCGTGCTTGGCCAGGCAAAAAACCGTGTCACCGGGTGGGTCTGGAGATTGATCGGGCCGCTCGGCACTCCATCCGCCGGGTCTGATGAGATCCAGGCCACGGCGGTCAGGGTAGCCGAGAAGGGAAGCCCCGCGTGGGTGAAAATCGCCCCGGTGGGGGTGGTGGTGCCGGGATTCGCGACTGGACCGGCTGCGATATTGGAGTATGCAAAACCGAAGGGCCGCACCGTGAGCTGGTCGGTACTGCCCTGGATGGTGCGCGACTGGTTGGCGAGATTGAGCGCGTAGCCGCTGCTGTCGTCTTCGAAGTTGAGGGTCCACTGTCCGACGTCAGTGGTCCCGAGGGTGAAGGTGGCTGAGCCATTCGTGAAGGGGATCGGAAGGTTGTTCACGGGCGGTGGTGCATTCGGCAGCGGGATGCCATTCGCCGTCGGGGCCGGAGCGCCCGGATCGTTCGCACTGCGCGTGATCCAGGCCAGAACCGATGTGGCATCGTATCCGGGAGCGGGTCCGCAGCTTCCGGTAGTCGGGTCTTTGTCGATCATCTCGACCCCGATGGTTTCGGGGCGTCCGGCGACCACCACGTCCGGGCCGTCGGCCGGCGGGTTCTCCGGCGTGAAGACGAAGGCGTTGTCGCGAAACGAGATCGCAGCGCTCGTTCCTGAAACCACGGCTACGGGATCTGTGGCGGTGACGGTGAGGTCATCCGCATGGGTGTCCGAGAGATAGAGGATCACGGTGCCCTGGTCCGCCAGGGAGTATGTATAGTCGGCCGTGCCCGAGTCCGGGGGGCCCGGCGTGAGGACGCCCTGTCCCTGATCGATGGTCCAGTTCCCGTGCCCGGACGAGGTCGTGAGGGCAATGGTACCCGTATAGGTCGTGAGCGGTTGTCCCTGGCTGTCGAGCGCCGTGATGGTGATGGGATCGGGTACACAAGTGCTGGCTGAGGTGGTGCCCGGAGTGATTGAAAATCCGGCCAAGGGCCCTACGACGTTGACGGTAAAGGAGGCTTGGTCGGTCGCAAGGAGTTGTGTGTCGTCGCCGGGCCCGTACGTGAAGTAGTAG
>JAJZNM010000068.1:8852-9612 GCA_021852325.1 Pseudomonadota bacterium | reverse complement strand
TGACCAAACTGCATGGTCATGATGCAGCCATCGAGGGGATTCCCGCCTGAAATCTGGTTGCCTGGGGATCTCGAAACCCGTCCTCACTGCCCGGTTTGCCAGTCTGAAGAACGCCGGGTGCTGCACGATAAACTCGAGGATCGCCTGTTCGGGGTTCCGGGCTGCTGGACGCTTTGGCAATGTCTTCGCTGCGGGAGCGGCTGGCTGGATCCGAACCCAAGCCCCCAGGCGATCGGCAAAGCTTATTCCGACTACCTCACCCATTCGGTGCCACCGACCGAGGTGTACTTGGTTCGCAAGGCACCCCTTTGGCGCATCAAACAGGCTGCTGTGCATGGTTTACTCAATCGCAGCCTCGGTTACCGATTCCGTCAAGCCCTCCCCTTCTCACTGTCCCGTCTGATTCTGCCTGAGATCCGGAGGCGACAGGCACTTAACCGAGTCCGCCATCTCCCACCACCGAGTAGCGAATCGGCAAGCCTCCTCGATGTCGGCTGTGGAAATGGATCCTTTATACTGATTGCCCGTCATCTCGGATACCGGGCCATAGGCTGCGAGCCAGACCCTCGTGCAGCCGCCGCAGCCCGAGACTGTGGATGCGAGGTATATGAAAGCAGTCTCCCCTGCCCGACGCTTACCCCCCGCAGTTTCGATCATCTCACTCTGGCACACGTCATTGAACACATGCATGATCCGCTCGCCTTGTTGCGTGAATGCTATGCACTCCTTCGGCCGGGGGGGCGCCTATGGATCCAAACCC
>JAJZNM010000068.1:0-8842 GCA_021852325.1 Pseudomonadota bacterium | reverse complement strand
CGAATCTTTTAGGTCCTGGGCATGCTTTTTGGGGGCGTGACTGGCGCGGCCTGGAACCACCCCGGCATCTCGCGCTCTTCACGCCCGATTCCCTGCTCGAGGCGCTCCACTTGACAGGATTCGCGGATCTCCGTCTCCTGCCTTCTCCCCTCGAAGCCTGGGAAATGTATCGGCATAGCCTCGCGATCCGCCAAGGAATCAATATCCGGCTTCTTCGCAAACCCCGGCTCACACGTGAAGCCCAATATGCGGCAAAGCAGGCTGATCGGGCCGCGATACGGGATCCGGCTGAAGCCGAGGCGATCACCGCAGTCGCCTGGCGGCGTGAAGAATGAGTGGGTTCAAGAGCATTTTAAGACTGCGCGCATTCGACTCCCTGGACACAACACATCATGATGCATGGCATGTAGCAAACCAGCGCAGTTGCGACGTCAGCCCGTGAATCTAACGACAAATAAGATTTTCACCGAGAACGGATGTAGGCAATCGAGGGCATGGCCTGCTGGTAGCAGGCATGATCTGAGACGACTGAGCGGTCGCTGCGTAGGCGCCGGCTACCTCTGGGAGCAGCATAGTTTGTTTTTATTGGTGGGCCGTGTAGGACTCGAACCTACAACCAATTGATTAAGAGTCAACTGCTCTACCAAATTGAGCTAACGGCCCCGCTTCATCCTGTAAACGCTTCACCCGCACCCTCACCCACATCAAATGCCAGAGTCTTCCTTGGCAGCTCGCAATTTTATCGAACCTCCAAGATTTCGGTACATCCGCAGCTCATCCCGAACGGCGCGACTCGATCAGACAGGCCGGAACGAGTGGCAGTGCGCGGAAGTTATGGGGTGGACGGTGGGATTTGAACCCACGACAACCGGATCCACAATCCGGGACTCTAACCTGCTGAGCTACGTCCACCATTTTCATGCCCGAGCCCAAAACCCGGTTCTAGGCACCATTTTACCGCATCCTTGAGAACAGCCCGTACGATTCTGAACCTCACCAGGCTCGTATCCCAAGACGTGCACCAGAATCCCCGAAGGGGCAGCATCACCCGGGGAGCGGACGGCCGGGCTGCCCCACGCTGGCAACCCCCCGCATTCGACCCTGCTTCTCCAGTCCCGGTTGCCTGAGTTCACGGCTTATGGCTGCCATAAAGGTCAGCACCTACCCGAAGATGCCGGGCTTCTGACAAGTGCGCGCCTGGCAGGACTCGAACCTGCAACCGCCGGCTTAGAAGGCCGGTGCTCTATCCGCTTGAGCTACAGGCGCATGTTTGCGGGATTGGTCGGGGTAGAGGGATTCGAACCCCCGACTTCCTGCTCCCAAAGCAGGCGCGCTACCAGACTGCGCTATACCCCGAAGTCTTGACCCGAACCTGAAGATCACTCGCGTTCCAGCGGGCACCTCGCGGAATCCAGAAGGCCTCGATCGGAAAGGCACGCACTCGAGCAGCCGGGTTCACAACCTCTCAAGGCCTCGAGCTCAGGAGCATTATAGGTCGGGAGCGGGGCCTCCGGCTACGGGTGGAGGACCGGATAGCCGTTTTAGGGGCTTCCGGGTCGACCGTCCACGACCACTTTGGCCTCGGCGGATCAACGACGGACGGGTTCAGGAGCTGCTCCCGCAACTTCCGGTTGCTGACCTTCATGAAACTCAAATTCCGGGCGCCATCACTTCGATCTGGGTGTACATGAGCCAACCATGTGTGGGAACCACAGGCTCTGGAAATCAAGGTGTCCACGACACTCGGGCAAGATCATCCTTCCACAACCCGCTACGCCTCTGGATCCGGAACCCGATTGGCCCTTGACGCAGGTCATTCTCCAGCTTCAGTCGGGAGTACCCAAAGTTTCCGAACGGATGCGAAGGAACCCGTCTCTATTTCCTGATGCCGAGCAAGCAGTTTGCCACGGCAGCTTGGGAAGTGCGACAATAGCGCTGGCCCTGGAGTGGGGCAGATGGGATGAGCGGCATCGACGGGTCATCACCGATCGAGACGAGACCCATCAGACTCCCTGCCCAGGTGACACGCCGATACCCAAGGATTCCTTGATGACCGCCACCCTGATCGACGGCAAGGCGATTGCCCAGGAAATCGAGTCTTCGGTCCGCGAGCGCATCGAACAGCTCCGGACCGAAGGGCGTCGCGCGCCGAGCCTGGCCGTGATCCGGATTGGCGACCATGCCCCTTCCGGCATCTATGTCGAGAACAAACGCAAAGCCTGCCAGCGGGTGGGGATAGATGCCACGATCCATGCGCTGCCGGAAGACACGACAGATGTCGCCTTGACCTCGCTCATCCGGGATCTCAATCAGGACAACGGGGTCGACGGCATCCTGCTCCAGCTCCCGCTTCCCGCCTCCCTCCAAGAGACTGCATTCATCGAGACGATCAACCCCTCGAAGGATGTGGACGGTTCGCATCCGATGAATCTCGGCCGTCTTGCCGCCCGTACCCCTGGCCTGCGCCCTTGCACCTCACGCGGGATCATCCATCTGCTCAAATGGATCGGCGAGACGTTCTACGGCCGACACGCGGTCGTCGTGGGCGCCTCCAATCTCGTCGGCCGCCCCATGTCGCTTGAACTCCTCTTGGCCGGTGCCACCGTCACGATCTGCCACCGGTTCACCCATGACCTCGAATCCCATGTCCGCCGGGCCGATATCCTCGTGGTGGCGGTCGGTCGGCCGCGCCTCATTCCCGGCGACTGGATCAGACCCGGCGCCACGGTGATCGATGTCGGCATCAACCGCGAGAAGGATCACCTGGTAGGTGATGTCGATTTTGAGCGTGCGCGGGAGCGGGCCCAGTTCATCACCCCCGTCCCGGGCGGGGTTGGGCCGATGACGGTCGCCATGCTCCTCGACAATACGCTCGAAGCAGCACTGGCCCGTTCCGGGCGGGTGAGCGCTTACTGACGGTCGCGACGCCAGAGGGTCCGGCCTTCCGGACCATCCTCGATCAAGATCCCGTGTCCCGCGAGCTCGTCCCGGATCCGATCCGCTTCGGCAAAGTTGCGCGTGAGGCGCGCCTTGCGACGCTCCTCGATTCTCTGCTCGATCCAGACGGTATCGGCGTCCGGACCGGTTCTCCGCAAAAACGCGTCCGGATCGTGCTCCAGAAGACCCAAGATCCCTCCCAGCCTGCGCAAACCGACCCCCAGCGCGGCGGCGGCCGCCGGCTTCCGATCCCGCACCCGGTTGATCTCTCGGGCCATCTCGAACAGCACCGACAGGGCCTCGGGGGTATTGAAATCGTCATCCATCGCCGCCTCGAAACGCCCAAGCCAGGGATGGATCTCTTCACAGTCCGATTCGTTTGGAGCATCGCCAAGCCCGCGCAGCGCGAGATACAACCGCTCGAGACCAGTGCGCGACTGGGCGAGGAGTGCATCGCTGAAGAAAAGCGGACTCCGGTAGTGGCTTCCGAGCAGCCAGAATCGGAGCGTCTCGCGGTCAAAGCGGCCAAGCGCCTCCCGGATGGTCAGGAAGTTACCCAGGGATTTAGCCATCTTTTCTGCCCCGACCTGCACGAGCCCGTTATGGATCCAGCAGCGGACGAAGGGCGCGCCACACGCCGCTTCCGATTGTGCGATCTCGTTTTCATGGTGCGGGAACTCGAGATCCTGCCCTCCGCCATGGATGTCAATCGGGGTCTTGAGCAGTGTAGTGGCCATCGCCGAGCATTCGATATGCCAGCCCGGCCGGCCTCGACCCCAAGGGGACGCCCAGGCCGGTTCCCCAGGCTTGGCTGCTTTCCAGAGCGCGAAATCCAGGGGATCCCGCTTGGCTTCCTCCACCTCGACACGGCTGCCCACCCGAAGTTCGTCGAGACGCCTCCCCGAGAGTGCACCATAGGCGGGGAACCGCTCGACCCGGTAATAGACATCCCCGTTCGGGGCGGGATAGGCAAACCCCCGCTCGACGAGCGTCTCGATCAGCGCGATCATGGCGGTCAGGTATTCGGTCGCACAGGGTTCTTCATCGGGCCGGTGCACCCCAAGACCTGCCTGATCCTCGTGGAAGCGGCCGATCATGCGTTTCGTGAGACTTGCGACGGACTCGCCCGTCTCCTGGGCACGAGGGATGATCTTGTCGTCGATGTCGGTGATGTTTCGCACGTACCGGACGCCATAGCCCCGGTAACGGAGGTAACGGACCACCATGTCGAATACGACGAGCAGGCGGGCATGGCCCAAGTGGCAATCGTCATAAACCGTGACGCCGCAGACATAAAGCTGGACCCGCCTCCGGTCGGGTGGATCGAACGGTTCCTTCTCGCGGGTGCGCGAGTTGAAGAGCACAATCACGGCGGATCCTTCTGGCTTTGTGCAGCGGCGGCACGACGGGCCGCCGCAAAGCGCTGCCGCCTCATTTCGGGACTGAACCATGCCCAGAGCCGGGCGAGTTCCGGACCCTCGAGGCTGCCGGTCAAAACCGCACGCAGCACGGGATACACCTCGCGCGCCGGAGGAGATCCCGGGTAGGCGCTCCGGAACCGCTCGAGAAAGGCACGGTGATCCCCGTCTCCCCCATCGGTGGCCCCGAAGTGCAGCAGTGCCGGGTTGGCCGCTGCGAGGGCCGCACAGGCCCCGGGCGTCGCGGGCGCTTGGCCGGTCAACCGGTCGCGCCAAAGCATCAGATCTTCATAATCCACGATGTTCTCGCGGACGAGTGCGGCCAGGGTCGGATCGACGCCGCCGGGGAGCTCCGCCCCCCATGCAGCAAAATCCACAGGCGCGAGCGCGGCGAGTGCGAGCTTTTGCCAGTGGGCGAGCTGCTCGGGATCGAGGACCGCACGCGCACGCCCAACCTTGCCGAGCCCGAATTCCTGGATCAGGGTTTCGATCCCGAGAAGCCCCGGCGCGGCATACGGGTGACCGAGCCGGGCAAGATAGTTGCGCACCGCATCGGGCAGGAACCCCCGCATCCGGAGATCCCCGATGGAAAGCGCACCTGCACGCTTGGCAAGGGGTGCCCCACCCGGGTTCACGAGGAGCGGAAGATGGCCATAGTGCGGCGCCGGGGAATCGAGCCCTTCAAAGATGAGGATCTGCCGCGCCGTATTGCTCAGGTGGTCCTCCCCCCGCAACACATGGCTCACGCCCATCTCGAGATCGTCGACCGCGTTCGCGAACAGGAATCCGACACTGCCATCGGTGCGGCTGATCACGAAATCACCGAGATCGGCAACATTGATGTGGCGGGGTCCAAACACGAGGTCCTGCCACGTGCGGGTCAGAGAGCCAGCGACCCGCCAGCGCCAAACCGCCCGCTCGCCCTGTGCCAGCCGGCGCTCGCCTTCCGCTCTGGACAGGGTTCCGCAACGCCCGGTGTACCGGGGCGCCTGTCCACGTGCCACCTGCAGTGCGCGGTCCTGTGCAAGGGTTTCCATCGTACAAAAACAAGGATAGACCCGTTCCCGGTTGAAGCAGGCAGCGAGGTACCGGGCGTAGATCCCGGAGCGCTCGGATTGCCGGTAGGGGCCGCGGGATCCCCCCACATCGGGACCTTCCGCCCAGTCGAGACCGAGCCACCGGAGATCGGAGAGGAGCGAGGCTTCGCGGCGCGGATCGCTCCGGGACCGGTCCGTATCCTCGATCCGGACGAGGAAGGTTCCACCCGCATGCCGGGCCTCGAGGAAATTGAAGAGGGCCGTCCGGGCATTCCCCAGATGGATCGCACCGGTCGGGCTCGGCGCGAAGCGAAGACGAATATCGGTCGGCATGCCCGCCATGTTAACGGAACCAGGAAGCGGCCGCGACTCCCTGAGACGCCGACATCGGCTATCATGTTCGCCTGGATGGCCCTCTATTTCATCTCCGACCTCCACCTGGATCCGGGACGGCCCGGGACACTGGCCGCTGCCGACCGCTGGCTGGCTTCCATCCGGACCGATGCGACCGCCCTTTATATCCTCGGCGACCTGTTCGAGACCTGGATTGGGGATGATGACAGTGATCCGGCTTTCGACCCGATCTTCGACCGCCTGATGGATTTCCATGCGGTGGGCGTTCCCGTCTTCTTCATGGTCGGTAACCGCGATTTCCTGATCGGCCCGGATGCTGCCCGACGTGGCGGATGGACCCTGCTCACCGAACCGGCCAGCCTCGACTGCTACGGAACCCACGTGGCCCTCCTGCACGGGGACCGCTTCTGCCTCGCCGACCGGGAATACCAAAGTTTCCGTGCCGAGGTGCGCAATCCCGACTGGCAACGCGCCTTCCTGTCACAACCGGTCGCACGGCGTCGTGAACTCGCGAGGATCGCGCGCCAGGCGAGCCAGGCCCACATGGGTCAGATCGCCGATGCCATCATGGACGTCGATCCCCAGGCGATCGACGCATTCATGCGCGAGCGGGATCTCACCTGCATCGTTCACGGCCATACCCACCGCCCCGCCATCCACGAGTGGGTGCTGGATGGGGTTAAACGCACCCGTATCGTGCTGGGCGACTGGCACGATGCGGGGCAGATCTTGCGCTGGGATGAAGCGGGCCGGGCGCTCCTCAGCACCGCGGCACTCCCCTGATCTCCTCCTAGAGTCGCTCCTCCTCGAAGCGGAGATCGAGTTCGGCAACCTGCTCCTCGCGCCGCAACGCGGATCGTTCGGAGGAAAGCTCCCGGAGATATTCCGGGGTCACGTCCCCCGCGACATAATCGCCTGAAAAACACGAGTCCTCGAACCGCCCGATCGCCGGATTGCCATCGCGGACGGCCGCGATCAGGTCATCGAGTTCCTGGTAGATCAGGCCATCGGCGCCGATCAGCTGGCGGATGGTGTCCGTGCTGCGTCCCGCCGCCACGAGCTCCTCACTCGAGGGCATGTCGATCCCGTAGACGTTCGGGAAACGCACCGGGGGAGCGGCCGAAGCGAAAAAGACCCGGCGCGCCCCGGCCTCGCGTGCGAGCTCCACGATCTGCCGCGAGGTCGTGCCGCGCACGATCGAGTCATCGACCAGGAGGACATTCTTGTCACGGAACTCGACGTCGATCACGTTGAGTTTTCTTCGCACCGAGCGTTCGCGGTACTTCTGCTCCGGCATGATGAACGTTCGTCCGATATAGCGGTTCTTGATGAACCCTTCCCGGTACGCGAGCCCCAGACGGTTTGCCAGCTGGAGTGCGCTCATCCGGCTCGTGTCCGGAATCGGGATCACCACATCGACCGGCCAGTCCACCCGGTCACGCCGGATCTTCTCGGCCAGGTATTCCCCCATGGCGAGACGGGCCTGATGGACCGAGATCCCCTCCACGCGCGAATCCGGTCGCGCCAGATACACGTACTCGAAAAGGCAGGGGTGTTGCTCGCTCTGGACGGAGCAGACTCGCGCGTCGAGGTCGCCTCCCGGGCTGATCACGATCGCCTCCCCGGGCCGCACGTCGCGCATGAGCTCGAACCCGAGCACGTCCAAGGCGACACTCTCGGAAGCGACCATGTAGTCCATCCCGCCGGGCGCCGCGCGCTTTCCGATCACAAGTGGGCGGATCCCGTTCGGATCCCGGAAGGCGACGAGTCCGATGCCTGCGATGAGCGCAATGGCCGAATACGCTCCCCGACAGCGGGCGTGGACGCGGCCGATGGCAGCAAATACCTGCCCGGCCTCGAGTCCGTCACGGCCTGACTCCTGGAGCTCATGCGCCAGGACATTGAGCAGGACCTCGCTGTCCGAATCCGTGTTCAGGTGGCGTCGATCCTCCCGAAACAGGAGCGAGCGGAGTTCCCGGGCGTTGGTCAGGTTGCCATTGTGGACGAGACCGATCCCGTAGGGAGAGTTCGTATAAAACGGCTGTGCCTCGAGCGCGCTCAGACTGCCCGCCGTCGGATAGCGCACATGACCGATGCCGATCGAGCCCGTGAGGTACCGCATGTGGCGCTCGAAGACCACATCGCGGACAAGGCCATTGCCGCGCCGGATGTGGAACTTTTCCCCGTCACTCGTCATGAGTCCAGCCGCATCCTGGCCCCGGTGTTGCAACACCGTCAGTGCATCGTAGAGATCCGTGTTGACGGCCCGGTTGCTCACGATCCCGACGATGCCACACATGGTCAGGCCTGCTCGAGGTGCGGCAGGTGGCGCACGAACCAGCCGTTCAACGGTTGCACCCAGGGGATAATCCGGGAATCGCGCCAATAGGGCTGCTGCTCGAGGTGCGCCAGCTGTCCGAGCCAGACCAGGATGCAGACAATCAGGACACCTCGGACCAGCCCGAACACCCCACCGAGAAAACGGTCCATGAATCCGAGCGGGCTTTTGCGGACTGCAGCACCGATCAGGCTCACGAGGATGCTGCCCACAAGGAGCACGGCGATAAACACGATGCCCTCACCGAGGCCGAGCCGCCAGGCAGGCGAGCGGACGACCAGGACCAGCCAGCGCCCGACCCAGGGACCCAGTCTCGCCGCCAGGAAAAAAGCGAAAATCCAGACCACGAGTGCCAGGGCTTCATGGATGAATCCGCGGAGCAGGCTGAACAGGAGGGAGAACCCGATCACGAGGATAAAGATGAGATCAACCCAGTTCATGCCGCACTCCCGGCACTGGCCCAAATCAGACTCCGGAGAACAGCGGATTCAAGAGCCATGCGCGGCTCCGACCTCGATCCAGAACGGAGAAGCCCCGGCGAGCGCCGTGATGCGCGCCATGTGGGGGTAGGCGCTCCGACGGGTTCGGTAGGGTCCGATCCAGATCCGGATGAATCGCCGCTCGTGATAGACCGTCGGACTGAGCCACGTCTCGAATCCGGCCTCGCGCATCTTGTGTGCCAGCGGTCGTGCGGATGCCCGGCCATAGTAAGCGGCCACCTGGAGGTACCAGCCGGGTGGCGGCTTCGGAAGCGGCGG
>JAJZNM010000136.1 GCA_021852325.1 Pseudomonadota bacterium | reverse complement strand
CGAGTACGCGATCGCGCACCAGCGTCAGAGTGTGACCCTGGTCCACAAAGGCAACATCATGAAGTTTACCGAGGGCGCCTTCCGGGCATGGGGATACGAGCTCGCCGCGCGCGAGTTTGGGGCCGTGACCATCACTGAAGAGGATGCGGCCAAACTTCCGGGCGGCAAACCTCCCCCGGGCAAGATCGTCGTCAAGGACCGGATCGCCGACATCATGTTCCAGATGATGCTGCTCCGGCCCGACGAGTTCGACGTGATTGCGACACCGAACCTGAACGGCGACTATCTTTCGGACGCGATCGCGGCTGAGGTGGGCGGCATGGGCATCGCGCCAGGGGCCAACATCGGAGACGGCGTGGCGGTCTTCGAGGCTACGCACGGGACAGCACCGAAGCACGCCGGAAAAAATATCGTCAATCCGGGGTCCCTGCTCTTTTCCGGGGTGCTCCTTCTCGAATACCTGGGTTGGCAGGAAGCGGCGGAAATGATTCATCGGGCCTATGAAAAGACAATCGCGGACCGCATCGTCACCTATGATTTCGCCCGTCTCATGACCGGGGCCCGGGAAGTATCGACCAGCGCATTCGCCGATGCGTTGATCGAGCGACTCTGAGCCACTGCCCGCATGATCCTCCAACACGACCCGGCCGCCATGCCTGCTCCGCGCGGACACGGTTTCATCGAAGATCCGAGACAGCCTTTCTTCACGGGATGGGAGGGACTTGAAGACGACTTTCTCAAGGACGAGAAAACGCTGGTCCGAGAGCTCATCGACACGGCTGGGCTCGAGCCTGCCCTCAGGGAACGGGCCCGGATCCGGGCCTTGCGCTGGGTTCAGGCCGTCCGGACACGCAAAAGCCACTTCCGGATCGGGATTGAGGACCTCCTCACCGAATATGACCTGTCGACCGAAGAGGGCATCGTGCTCATGTGTCTCGCGGAGGCCCTGATCCGGATTCCCGATGCGGCGACCGTCGATCGCCTGATCCAGGACAAGATCGGCAGCGCGCGCTGGAGTCAGCATGTGCGCGCCCAGGGTTCGTGGCTCGTGAACGCGGCGAGCTGGGGGCTCTTGCTGACCGGAGCACTCGTGCGCTTCGAGGATCGGCCGGCGTCCGGTGCCTGGAACACGCTCCGGGCCTGGATCGGCCGGGCAGGAGAGCCGGTCGTCCGCGCGGCGCTCCTCAGGGCCATGAAAATGATGGGCAGCCAGTTCGTCATGGGGGTCACGATCGATGACGCACTGGCCAAGGCCGCACCGCTGCGTGATGCCCGTCACCGTTTCTCGTTCGACATGCTGGGTGAGGCGGCACTGACACCGGCTGATGCCGACCGTTACTGGGACGACTATGCCCGGGCCATTGATGCCGTGGGCCGGGCGCGCGGGGCGTACTCCGGCATCGAGACCGATACCGTGAGCATCAAGCTGTCTGCGCTCCACCCCCGGTTTGATTTTGCCCAGTCGCATCGGGTGTTGCCCGAACTTTCGGACCGGGTGACCCGCCTGGCCGAACGGGCACGGGATGCCGGAATCGGGATCACGATCGACGCCGAGGAAGCCCACCGGATCGAGTTCGGGCTCGGCGTGTTTGAATCCGTCTACCGCGCCCCGTCGCTCCGGGACTACCCGGTCCTCGGACTCGCCGTCCAGGCCTATGGCAAAAGGGTCGGGAGGATCATCGAGGGGCTCTCGGACCTGTCATGCCAGGAGGGCAAAAGGATCCCGGTCCGCCTGGTCAAGGGCGCGTACTGGGACAGCGAGATCAAGTGGGCCGAGCAGGAGGGCCTGGCTGGCTATCCGGTGTTCACCCGCAAGACCCACACCGATCTATCCTATCTGGCCGCAGCCCGCAGGCTCTTTGCAGCCGATCATCTCTATCCGCAGTTCGCGACGCACAATGCGCTCACCCTGGCGATCCTTATCGAACTTGCCGGCGGACAGCATCCGTTCGAGTGCCAACGCCTGTTCGGCATGGGCGAAAGCCTCTACCAGGCGGCATCTGAGGACCCGGATTTTGAACCTCCATGCCGGATCTACGCCCCGTGCGGTGCGCATCGTGAACTTTTGCCGTATCTTGTCAGGCGGCTCCTCGAAAACGGCGCCAATACATCTTTCGTGCACCGGATCGCCGATCCCCGGGTTCCGGCCGAAGAGATCGTGGCCGACCCGCTCACACGGGTTGAGGAGACTGGAGGGGCGCCGCACCCGGGCATCCCCCTGCCGCGGGATCTCTACCTGCCCGAGCGGCTCAACTCGCGCGGTCTGAACCGGGCGAGCCGGCGCGAGTGGCGCGAGCTCGAGGCGGAGATGCTTGAGGCGGCAAAAGCGCCGATGCCGGTGGCCAAACCCCGGATCGCGGGCGAGGTGCAGCCGGGACGGGAGCGCACGCTCTTCAATCCAGCCGATCGACGTGAGGTGGTCGGGAAGGTCTACGAAGCGGAATCCGCGCTCGTCGACCAAGCCGTGGCCCGTGCCCGCGAGGCCCAGCCCGCCTGGAACCGGCTCCGGGGACGCGCCCGGGCCGAGATCCTCGAACGCGCCGCCGAACGGCTCGAAGCCGAGCGGGGTCTCCTGGTCGCGTTGGTCGTCAGGGAGGCGGGCAAGACGGTGCCGGATGCGCTCGGTGAGGTCCGTGAAGCCGCGGATGCCCTCCGCTACTACGCCTCCCGGGCCCGGGCGGATTTTGAAGGGCCGGTCCTCCTGCCCGGTCCTGCGGGCGAGCGCAATGAGCTCTGGCTCGAGGGGAGGGGCGTCTTTGCGTGCATCAGCCCCTGGAATTTTCCACTCGCGATTTTCACCGCACAGATCGGTGGTGCGCTCGCGGCCGGGAACGCCGTGATCGCAAAACCTGCCGAGCAGACACCACTCGTCGCAGCCGAGGTAGTGCGGATCCTTGAGGCATCGGGCGTCCCGGGAGATGTCCTGGCCTTTTTGCCGGGCGACGGACCTTCGATCGGTGCGGCGCTCACGATGCACCCCGGTCTTGCCGGTGTTGTGTTTACCGGATCGACCGAGACGGCCTGGACGATCCAGAAAGCACTCACCGCGCGGGGTGGGGCGCTGCCGGTCCTCGTCGCCGAGACCGGCGGGGTCAATGCCATGATCGTCGACAGCACCGCACTGCCCGAACAGGTCGTCCTGGATGTGGTCCAGTCCGCGTTTCTCTCGGCTGGACAGCGCTGCTCGGCGCTCAGGATCCTTTGTCTCCAGGAGGAGATCGCAGACCGGGTGCTCGACATGCTGGCCGGCCATCTTTCCACCCTCACGATCGGGGATCCGGGCTGGATCGCGACCGACATCGGGCCCGTGATCGATGAGGACGCTCGTGAACGCCTCGCCCGGCACCGGGAATCGATCCTCAAGGCGGGCCGGCTTGTCTACGAGATGCCGCTGCCTCCGGAAACCTCCCCGGGAACCTTCTTCGCCCCGTCGATCATCGAGATCGGCGCGGTCCAGGACCTTCCTGGCGAGGTGTTCGGCCCGATCCTCCATGTGGTGCGTTTCCCGGGCGCACGTCTGTCTGAACTCGTCCGGGACATCAATGAGACGGGTTATGGACTCACCTTCGGGATCCATTCGCGGATTGACCGCAGGGTGCGCGAACTCTTCGGCGAGAGCCGGTGCGGCAATACCTATGTCAACCGCAACATGGTTGGAGCTGTGATCGGGGTGCAGCCGTTTGGCGGGCAGGGGCTGTCCGGGACGGGCCCCAAGGCGGGAGGCCCCCACTACCTCAACCGCTTTGCGGTCGAACGGGTCCTCACGATCAATACCGCTGCGGTGGGGGGCAATGCCACGCTCCTCAACCTTTCGGAGGGGCAGGATTCCGGCGCAGACTGATCCTCCCGCGCGCCCCATCCCGGCAATCGGCTAGACTAGGGCCATGTATAGCGTGTTCGAGCTTTTCAAGGTCGGGATCGGCCCCTCGAGTTCACACACCGTGGGGCCGATGCGTGCGGCGCGAGCCTTCCTTGAGGATCTGCGCGCGCGCCCCGAATGGGACACTGTGGAACAGGTTTGCTGCGAGCTCTATGGTTCGCTCGCGCTCACCGGCCGGGGTCACGGCACCGACCGGGCGATCCTGCTCGGATTCGAAGGTGAGGATCCCGGCACGATCGACCCCGATACCATCCCCGCGCGGCTTGCGCGGATCCGCGCTTCGAAAACCATCCGCCTCCTCGGAGAGAAGGAGATTGTCTTCGATGAGCCGATGGAGCTCCTCTTCCATCCGGAAGCCCTTCTGCCCCGGCACAGCAACGGCATGCGGTTTACGGCCATCACCCGATCCGGCCAGCGCTTCGTCGAGGAGTTCTACTCGATCGGCGGCGGATTCATCCTGAAGGCCGATGCCCTCGATCCTGCTCGCGGCGGACTCCTGCCCGAGGCGCCTTATCCCTACCGGTCGGCCGCGGAACTCCTGGCACTCGTGGCCCGCGAGGGCCGTTCAATTCCCGATCTCATCCTGGCGAACGAATGCTCGATCCGGAGTCAGCCGGAGGTGGAGGCGGAACTCGACCGGCTCTGGAGCGCGTTCCAGGCTTGCGTCACCCGGGGGCTCCATGCGGATGGCGTGCTTCCGGGCGGCCTCAAGGTCGTCCGCCGGGCACCCCTCATGTACCGGCGGCTCAAGGGCACCCGTGAGCGGGAGGATTTTGATGTGATGGACTGGGTCAATGCGTACGCGCTCGCCGTCAACGAGGAGAATGCGGCCGGGGGTCGCGTGGTCACGGCACCGACGAACGGTGCTGCGGGCATTGTTCCGGCCGTTCTGCATTACTACCGGTTGCATGTGAAAGGGGCGGATGATCCCGGGGTGCGGCGGTTCCTGCTCACGGCCGGCGGAATCGGGATCCTCTACAAGCTCAACGCCTCGATCTCCGGTGCGGAAATGGGCTGCCAGGGCGAGGTCGGAGTCGCCTGCTCGATGGCCGCCGCCGGACTCACGGCGGCACTGGGTGGCAGTGCAGCCCAGATCGAGAACGCAGCTGAGATCGGGATGGAACACAATCTTGGACTGACCTGTGATCCGGTGGGTGGACTGGTGCAGATCCCCTGCATCGAACGCAACGCGATCGGGGCGATCAAGGCGATCAACGCCCAGAGACTCGCGCTCGGCGGCACGGGTGAGCACCGGGTGTCGCTCGACCAGGTCATTGCGACGATGCGCGAGACGGGACTCGACATGCAGAACAAGTACAAGGAAACCTCGATGGGCGGACTCGCAGTCAATGTGATCGAGTGTTGACTCCGGCATCCGGCCGGTGACGGATGGCCTGTGCAATCCAGCGCGTGATCGCCCGGTCCAGTGTGTGATCGAGCGAGGCGAATCCCGCGACCGCGCCCGGTGCTCCGGGCGCCGCGCCCTCGGTGAGCACGAACACATGGTGGAGTTGCCAATCCTGGTCCAGGGGGCGCTCCAGCGTGGCATCGACCACGACCCGGTCTTCGGCGGAGGTGGATGTGATGAAGTCCTCTTCCCAGCTGACCAGAGTGAGGCGGAGGAGGTAGCGGGGTGTCCCGGGGCGGCTCAGGGCAGCCAGTCGTGTCTTCAGTCGCGCGTCCATGAGACGGGTGGGGGGTGCGAGCCAGATGGCAGCAGGGTAGCGCCGGAGTTCGTCGGGATGCCGGTCGAGCAGCCGGTAATGGATCCCGCTGCCCCCGGCGCCAGCCGCAGCTTCGAAGCCTGCGAACGCGAGCGGCGGCAGGGCAGGTCCGTGATACCTCCGGACGTGGGGGGGGCCGAAGTCGAAGAGGTGGGGCGCCGGTGATGGCGCCGGATAGAGGCTGCAGGCCGTGAGGAGCGAGAAAATCCCTCCCCACGCCAGGCGACGTCGAAGTTTCATGGCGGTTCCCCTTGGGTCTCGATGGTGGAGCGGTGGTTCGTGCATGCGGGCGGATCCGTGCCGGGTGGCTAGGCGCGGGGTGGGCGGGTGTGCCGGGGCGAGCGAGGTCCCGGAGGGGTACCCGGGCGTCCGAGCAACCAGGCCTGGGGATTGCGGTTGAGCGTGTGGCTCAGCGCTGACAGGTTCGAAGCCGCTTCGCCCAGTTGACGCAGGGTCCGGTCGAGTTCGGGCAAGGTGTCCGTCGCGAGGGACCTTTCCAGCGCACGGGTGTCCCCGAGCGTGTGCCGGATCGCCGGGGGAATCTCGCCCGTTTTCTGGACGAGCGCCCGGGTCGAGACCAAAAGCGCGTTCAACGTGCGCTCGGTCCGGGGGAGGGTGCGGGCGGTCTCATCGAGATGGCGTGCGAGCTTCTGCACGAGCCCCAAGCTCTGGTCCAATCCCCGGAGCGATCCCTGGATGTTTCTCAGGTTTTCGGGTGACAGGAGCGTCTTGAGCCGCCGGGTCACGACGACGAGGTTCCGGGCGCTGGTCGCGCCGTCCGTGATCAGGGTGGACATGGGTGAGGGTGCCATCCAGAGTGCATGCGGATAGGGGTGCGGCCGGTGATAGGGTCCCCGGAGCGTCGCGACGGGTGGGGTGAGCGCAATCGTGGCCGAGGAAGAAAAGAGGCTGGTCACCAGGTGAGCCTGGGTTCCCGGCACCAGCGGCGTATCTTTCCGGATCACGGCCCGGATCCGGATCACATTCTGGTTTACGGGATCGAAGCCGATGTGGGTCACGTGTCCTGCCCCGATTCCGCGATAGAGGATCGGTGCGCCGACCACGAGTCCCGTGACAGAACCGCGGGTCAGGATGGTGAGGGACCGCATGGGCTGGGACTTGGTGCCCGCAAGCCACTCCGCCAGGACGATCAGGCCGACGGTGAGTCCGATCACGAACAGGGCGCTCAAGATGGCATATCGATGGCGTTTCATGGCGAGTCTTCCTCATCGAGTCGGAAAAACGCGCGGATGCGCAGATCCCGGGATTGTCGCAGGTTGTCGATGCGGCCTTCCGCGAGCAGGCGCCCTTCGCCCCCGATGACGACCCGGTGGCAGAGGCGCTTGAGTGCGCGGAGGTCATGACTGATCATGAGGACCGAGATGCCAAGATTTTTCTGGAGATTCAGCACAACGGCGATGAAAGCGTCCGAGGCGATGGGGTCGAGGCCCGAAGTGGGTTCATCGAGCAGGAGGAGTTCCGGTTCAATGACGAGGCAGCGTGCCAGCGCGACGCGTGTCACCATGCCGCCCGAGAGTTCAGAAGGCATAAGTGGTGCCGTGTCCGGGGGCAGCCCCGCAAGCGAGAGCGCGAGGCAAACCATCGGCTGGATCCAGGTCTCTTCGAGCCCCCGTTCCTGGAGCGGCAAGGCCACGTTCTCAAATACGGACAACGAACTGAACAAAGCGCCTCCCTGGAACAGGACACCGATGCGCTGACGGAGGTGCAGGCGGGATGGATGTGACAGCTTCTGGAGCCGTTCGCCGAAGATCCGGATCTCGCCTTGGGCGGGCTCGGATAATCCGATCAGGTGGCGGAGGAGTGTGGTCTTGCCGCTGCCCGAGGCGCCGACCAGCCCCACGATCTCTCCCGGCATCACCTCAAACCCGATGCCCTGAAGAATCGGTTTCCCGTCATGGTCCACCTCGACATCCTGGAACGAGACGACCGGCTCCATGGCTCTAGAACCCGATGTGCTGGAACAAAATGGCCGCGAGCGCATCGAGCGCGATCACGAGCGTGATGGCCAGGACGACCGAGCGGGTGGTTTCCTGTCCAAGGCTTCCGGCATCGGCACGCACTTCCCATCCGAGATGGGCGGCCACGAGCCCGATGATCAGTCC
The DNA here is from genome assembly GCA_021852325.1 of Pseudomonadota bacterium. Taxonomy (GTDB): domain Bacteria; phylum Pseudomonadota; class Gammaproteobacteria; order JAKAQQ01; family JAKAQQ01; genus JAJZNM01. Next base: position 1,886 of record JAJZNM010000136.1, on the reverse strand, counting down.
GAAACAGAGGCCCTTGACCACGCCAAACCAGAGATTCACGATCGGAACGATCCGTGGCAAGGTCCGCACCAGGGCGGGGAAGGAGGTATGGAGCGTGAGCGCCGCCGCGCCCAGCCCGCTCGCGAGACCAAAACAGTCACTCCAGGCTACCAGAAGCGGCATGACGATGACGAGGGCCACGAGGCGAGGGAACAGGAGGCGGTAAGTGGGATCGACCCCCATGGCCCGCAGGGCATCAATTTCCCCGCGGATTTTCATGACCCCGAGTTCAGCCGTGATTGCGGAACCGGAACGGCCGGCCACGAGGATGGCCGCCAGCATGGGGCCGAGCTCGCGCAGCACGGCGAGCCCGATGATGAACACGAGAAATCCGCGCAGCGCGAATCCCTGGAGCTGGAGACCGGCGAGATAGCCGATCACGATGCCGATCAGGGACCCCACCAGTGCCACGATCCCGAGCCCCTTCACGCCGATCTCGTGGATCTCGCGGCTGATTTCCGCCCAGGGCAGGTGTTGGGGCCGGATCAGGCTGGTGAGGAGCTGCCTCAGGAACAGGGCCAAGAGGAGGGTGAGCTGTCCGATCGTGACGAGCGTCTGCGCCACGGTTTCGGAAACCCAGCGGGCGGGTTTCAACCAGAACGCGAGGGTGTCACCCGTTTTCTGGAGCGGGCAGGGAGGGGTGTGTTCCCACCGCTCGAACAGGCTCGTCTGGGCCGGTGTCCGGATGACCGTGGTGGGTCGCGCCCGGGTCCAGGTTCGACGGAGCACCAGGGCCCCGAAGTGGTCGAGCGTCGCGGATTCGAGGTTCCAGGTCGCTTTCGGGTGACTGGATCCGAAACGGCTGATTTCTCGTTTCACATCGGCCAGCCGTTTCCGGTCTGCCAGGGTTTGCAGTGTCCAAGTGCCCTGAAGCCGGACCTCCGTGTGTCCATTTGGCAGCGTCTCGGCGGTGAGCCAGGGTTCAGGCATGATGAACGCGCTCCAAGGGCGGGTGCAACCCTTTCCCGGATACCGGCATGATACCGCTTGCAGCGGGTCGCTTGCATCAGAACGACAAAGGCACGATGGCCCGATTGCACGGCGAGAAAACGGTGCAACCACATCGATGGGCTGACGCCGGAGGCTTCAGGGAAGACGAACCCCCACTCCCGGTCCGAAGCCGAATGGGCACGGATTCTCACGGGCGTCCTGGAACCGCGCTCGGCGGCGATGCGTTTGCACGCGTCGTGCAGCCACACGCGGATGCGGGCGTGGATCCGGTCAGCGGGTCCATCTTCCCCGGTTGAGCCGTGAGATCCCGGGCGCTCAGAAGCCATCAGGCCGGCGCGAGTGCACGTCCCTCGAAGGTCCGGAGCGTTTTGCAAGCGCTGAACCTTCGGGTTGACAAATCTTGAGTTTTCGTGTAGAGTTTTCGCGAGGTGGCGTTCTGGCCACCGACGTTACATCCTGAGCGGCTGAGGGTAAGGGCCCGATGACGCCGCGGCAACCGGCCTTGCAAGGCACGGTGCCAATGCCCGCCTCGATGGAGGAACGATGTATCACTCAACCGAGCTGCAATTCTCGCCATGGGCTGACCGCACCTGTTCCGTGCTCGTTCGTTGGCTATTTCCATCACCGCATCAGGGTGTAGCAATCCATCCACACAGCCTGATGAGGTGAATTGCCATGGCTTACTTTGAAATCTGTGATCACGTCACGTTTGAAGAGGCATCCTGCCTCCGGTCGGTCGAGACGCGGTTCCTGAAAGACCGGATCCGGGAGACGGCCTTCCAGGATCGCGGCAAGATGGTCCTGCCCCTGCTCAGTTTCGAGCGCATGGCGAAGACGGGGCCGAGCGGCTATGTCAGTGCCATGCACTATGGCTCGATCAAGCGCAGTTTCCCGAT
>JAJZNM010000095.1 GCA_021852325.1 Pseudomonadota bacterium | reverse complement strand
TCGCTGCCGCCACTCTTGCGCCGGCGGTAGCGCAGGCTCAGTCCGTTCAGGTTGCAAAGCTCGCGCGCGATGTAGAGGCCAAGACCGGTTCCCTGCGGGGAGGTGCTGTAGAAGGGGTCATAGATCCGCTCGAGCAGGTCCTCCGGAATGCCAGGTCCATGGTCGAGCACCCCGAGACGCACGGTCTCGGTTTCGCGGTGGCGGTCGAGGCGGAAGAGGACCTTCGGATGGACGGGATCGGTGGTTGGCGCGCCATGCAGGAAGGCGTTTTCCGCAAGATTCCAGACAATCTGGTGGAGGAGTTCCGGACTGATCTGGGCCGAGAGCGGTTCGGCCAGCGTGAACACGCGGATCTGTGGAGAGGGCAGCTTGATCTCGTGATGGATCGCGAACTCCTCGATGAAGGATTCGAGCCAGCTTTTGAGTTCGAGGGGGACCGCGGGGTAACTCGGAGGCCTGGACAGGGTCAGGATGTTGCCGATCACCCGGTTCAGACGCTCGACCTGGTCGAGCGCGATCTGGTTGAGACGCCGCTCTTCCGCGCCGAGTGCCGGAAACTCGCGCAGGAGCTGCATTGCATGGCGGATCGCCGAGAGGGGATTGCGGATTTCGTGGGCGATCGACGCGGTGAGCCGCCCCATCGCCTGGAGTTTGAGCTCGTGCATCTGTTCGTTGAGATAGGTGAGATCCTCGAGCACCAGGAGAGCTCCCTCCTGGCCGATCGGGTGGATCTGCGGCAGTACGGACTTCCCGGCCGGGGTCTTGATCGGTGTGCTCTGGAACGGGTGCGCGGTCGGGGATTCGAGACCCCCCCGGACAAACCGGAGGACCTCGAGCGCAGCTTCCGGAGTGGACGTGGACCCACCTCCCGCGAGCAGGCGCTCGGCCGATTCGTTGAAGAACCGCACCCGGTCATCCGGACCGAACACGACGATGCCCGTGATCATGTGCTCGACGAGGTGGGCATTGAGCTGCGAGAGGTTTTCCAGATCCAGCTTCTGCCGTGCGAGGATGTGTTCGCTGATGCGGACCCGGTTGGAAAGGGAGTACAGGACGATCGAGACGATGAAAAAGAGGATCGAGACAAAGGCGGCATGTGGCAGGAGCCTCGTGCCCTGCCCCGTGATCCAGGCTTCAATTGCCCGGGTGAGAACGAAGAGCGAGGCCAATGCCGCCAGGGAGAGCCCGCCCTCGAGATCGAGGATCGAGGCGGCCACGCCGAGCGGGATCAGCATGATGTTGATCGTGGGGAGCCAGGTGGCATGGAGGCCGCTCGCGGCCAGAATCGCCATGAAAATGAGATCGCCGCCAGCGCCCAGCACCGTCTCGAACGTGAGCCAGTGGTTCCGGGAGAGGGCGTGGAGCCCGGCCAGGAGGAGCCCCCAGATGAAATAGGCCTCGGCTTCGATCGCGAGCCTCGTGGCGGCAGCCGGGGAGAGCGGCAAGGCACTCCAGTTGAAGCGTGCGCTGAGCACGAGCAGGAGGGAGAGGAACAGCCGGAATCCCGCGAGGATCCAGAGCAGGCGTTGCGCGCGTCGAGGGTCCGCGATCGAAGCCAGGGGCGGGCGGGATGCGGTGCGGGCAGGTTCCGGGTTTGTTTGGGGTGTGGGCACAGGCGTCAGGAGGCAACCGCGGTGGAGCGTTGGATGTTTTTTCGTCACCCGGAGGAAGGTTCCGGTGCATGGGGTATCCCCCCGGCACCGGATTCCCTCCGGCTTGACCCGGACACGTTACGCCAGGTTCTCCGGTCAAGCAAACCGGCATGAGCGGGGCTTGCCACGGCCGGCTCCCGATCGAAACCGGGGGGCCGATCCTGACGCAAGTGGCGAGTCCCACCTAAATCGGCGAAAATAGAAGGGTTCCAAGAACCCGACATGGTCCCGTTGCGATGAATCTTCACGAATACCAAGCCAAAGCGATTTTTGCCCGCATGGGCGTGCCCGTCCCGGACGGTGCGGTGGCTCGTTCACCGGAAGAGGCTCTCGCCGTCGCCGAAAAGCTGGGGGGTGCGCTCTGGGTGGTCAAGGCCCAGATCCACGCCGGAGGCCGGGGCAAGGCCGGAGGGGTGAAACTCTGCCATTCCCCCTCCGAAGTCCGCGCCGCGGCCAAGGCCCTCATCGGGACCCGTCTCAAGACCCACCAGAGCGGACCTGAGGGACTTCCGGTCCAAGCCGTGCTCGTCGAGGCCGGCTCGGCGATTGCCCGCGAGTTTTATCTCAGCCTGCTCGTCGATCGCAGCCGTGAATGCCTGAGTTTTATCGCCTCCCCGGAGGGTGGCGTCGAAATCGAGACGGTCGCCGAGGAGCATCCCGAACGCCTCGTGACGGTGCCATTGCCCCCCGCGACCGCAGGCGTGCCGGGCTACGTGGCGCGGATCCTGGCCGGTCGGCTCGGCCTGACGCGGGATCTTTTCCCGGCATTTGAGCAGCTCATCGCGGGACTCCATGCATCCCTCCTCGCGACGGATGCCTCCCTCATCGAGATCAACCCCTTGATCCTGACCGAGTCCGGGTCCTTGGTTGCGCTCGATGCCAAGGTCAGTCTGGACGACAATGCCCTGTTCCGGCACCCGGATCTCGCAGCGCTTGAGGATTCGAGCCAGAAGAACCCGGCCGAGGAGGAAGCCGAGCGGGCTGGTCTCAACTATGTTGCCCTGGACGGGGACATCGCCTGCATGGTGAATGGAGCCGGGCTGGCCATGGCCACCATGGATCTCATCCAGCTCAAAGGTGGGCATCCGGCCAACTTTCTCGATGTCGGTGGCGACGCGACGGCCGGGCGGGTCACAGAGGCGTTCCACCTGTTCCGGTCCAATCCCAAGGTGCGGGCGGTTCTCGTGAACATTTTCGGGGGCATCGTGCGCTGTGACCTCATTGCGGAAGGACTCATCACCGCCATGCGTGAGGCGGCGCCCCAGGTGCCCGTGATTGTCCGGCTGGAAGGCACACGCGCCGAGGAGGGCCGGCGTCTCCTCAGCCAGAGCGGGCTGCCGATCGAGTCCATCGCGGGCCTGGCCGAGGCGGCAGAACGTGCGGTTGAGGCCGCGGGAGGGGTGTCATGAGCGTTTTGGTCGACCGCGAGACCCGTGTGATCTGCCAGGGATTCACCGGCAAGCAGGGCACCTTCCACTCCGAGCAGGCGATCGCCTATGGCACCCATCTCGTGGGTGGGGTCACCCCGGGGCGGGGCGGCACCCGGCATCTCGACCGGCCGGTCTTCGATACTGTGCGCGAAGCCGTGGCCGAGACCGGGGCGCTGGCCAGCCTCATCTTCGTGCCAGCGCCATATGCCGCGGATTCCATCCTCGAAGCGGCCGATGCCGGGATCGAGCTCATCGTGTGCATCACGGAGCACATCCCGGTCATCGACATGATGCGTGTCAAGACTGCCCTCAAGGCCCATCCGCGTGCCCGTCTCATCGGTCCGAACTGCCCGGGCATCATCACCCCGGGCGCCTGCAAGATGGGGATCATGCCCGGCAGCATCCACCAGCGGGGCCGGATCGGCATCGTGTCCCGGTCGGGGACCCTCACCTATGTCGCCGTCCATCAAACCACGGAAATCGGGCTCGGTCAGACCACCTGCATCGGCATCGGAGGGGATCCGATTCATGGGCTCGGCTTCATCGACTGTCTCGCGCTCTTCGAGGCCGATCCCGAGACGGAAGGCATCGTTCTGGTTGGCGAGATCGGCGGCAATGACGAGGAGGCTGCCGCCGCCTACATCCGGGACCACGTGACAAAACCCGTGGTGGCCTATGTCGCAGGGGTGACGGCTCCACCCGGCAAGCGCATGGGACATGCGGGTGCCATCATCGCGGGTGGAAAAGGTACGGCGGAGGACAAGTATCGGGCCTTCGACCGTGCCTTCGTAACGACCGTGCGGTCGCCTGCCGAGATTGGACGGGCCATGAGTGACCGCCTCAAACGGCGCTGAATCGGTAGGCTGAAGGCCGTCGTGCCCCGGTGCGTGGCAAGCCCCGCCGGTCTGGGTGGGGAAGAATCGCGCAGACGGCGTAGCCGTCCGCAGGAGCTGTTTGATCCCTTTGCAACCAGATTGGGGGTGCAAGTCCCACCGCGAGCGGGTCACGGCGAGCGAAGCGCAACTGCGGAAGGAGAACCGACCGTGGGGAGGATGTGGGGAACGAAACTACGACCTGATGGACGACCGCCGGATCGAAGGCGCCGCCAAGGAGTTCATCGAGCGCTGGATGACACCGCCTTTCACCCGTGCCGGGGGCGTGGGCATCGATCGCCTGATCAAGATCGTATCGCCGACTCCTCTCAAGCGACGCTTCACAGCGTCGAAAAACTGCGGGTCACGGTGCCAATCGGGACGCGGAAGACTCATGGCTGACGGCGATTTGATCAATCCGTTAGAGTATCTGAGACCTTAAACGTCGGGACACTCCTGATTGCTCAGGCATCAAGAATATAATGCGCAGCATGCAGTGTCTCCAGACCTTTCAGTACGCACGGATGCCGACCGACGAACAGGAGTGCCCGATGCGCCGTTTCGCTGGGTTGCGCCGGTTCGTCTTCAACCCGGCGCTGGCGTTTCTGAATGCACACGACGAGAAAGGTGAGAAGAAGCTGGGCGATGTCGGGCTGAGCAAGGAACTCACCTCGTGGCGGAACGGCCCGGACACGCCTTGGCTCTCCGATGCGCTTATCCACCCGTTGCCACTAGCGCTCAAGGATTTGGAGCGAGCCGACGCCAGCTGCTTCCCCAGGCATGCCGACTTCCCGCGATTCCAGAAGAGGGGCCGGTGCGACAGCTTCCGCTACCCCGATCCCAAGCAGATCCAGCTCGATCAGGGCAACAACCGCCTGTTCCTGCCCAGGCTCGGCTGGCTGCGCTACCGCAGCAGCCGGGACGTGCTGCGTACGGTGAAGACCGTCACGGTCAGCCAATCTTGCGGCCAGTGGTTCGTGTCAATCCAGACCGAGCGAGCGGTCGAGCAACCCATTCCGAACGGTGATGCAGTCGGCATCGACTTGGGCGAGGCGCGGTTCGCCACGCTCTCGGATGGCCCGTTCGATGCACCCTCCAACAGTTTCAAGCGGCATCCGGACGGGATGCACAAGGCGCAGCAGGCGATGAGCCGAAAAGTGAAGTTCAGCAACCACTGGAGGAAGGAGGAATCGCGCATCCGGAAGATTCACGCGTCTATCGGCAATGCTCGCCGCGACGATCTGTACCGGACCTCGACCCCGATCATCCAAACCCACGCGATCGTGGGTATCGAGAACTTAGAGGTCATGAACCTGTCCACGTCGGCATCTGGCAGCACCCGCCCACTGGATGGCAAGCTGGCGTGGGCAGGCGACTGGCGCCTCGCCGTGCCGCCACAGAACACGAGCCGCAACTGTCCGTGCTGCGGGCAGATCTCGGCGGACCACCGGCAGACGCACGAACGGTTCGATGGCGTGGGTTGTGGTTTCGAGGAAAACGCCGATCAGGCCGGCGCGATCCATGTACTCAGGGTGGGGCACACCCGACTCGCCGGTGAAGTGAGTGATGCCATAAGGCTGCGAGCAGCAGGAACCCACCGAAGCGGCTCAGGGGTGACTCCATGTCGCGCCTGAGCGCCATAGGCCTCTCCGGCATTCATGCCGGAGCGGATGTCATCTCCCCGTCACTCACGGTGGTGTTGGCCCAGATCAATGTCACGGTCGGCGCCGTCCGGGACAATGCCCGGCGCATCCTGAAGGCCGCCCACTCCGCTGCGGACGAACATGGGGCCGATCTCACGCTCTTCCCCGAACTCGCCCTGACCGGCTATCCACCGCAGGATCTCCTGTTCCAGCCCGGGTTCCGCGCCGAGGTGGAGTCCGCCCTGGCTACCCTGGTCCGGGAATGGCCGGGTGCGCCGATCCTGGTCGGTTATCCCCACTACGAGGCGTCGCGGGTCTATAACGCCGCCGCCGTGGTCCACGAGGGCCGGATCGTCGAGCGCGCATTCAAGCAGTGTCTGCCGAACTACGGCGTGTTCGACGAGAAACGGTATTTCACCCCGGGCGAGCAGACTACGCTCTGGACCCATCGCGGTGTCCGTCTCGGGATCCTGATCTGTGAGGATCTCTGGGAACCGGCGCCGGCGCATTCGGCCCGGAGGGCCGGAGCGGAGATCCTGGTCGGCCTCAGTGCCTCGCCTTATGGTCTTGGAAAACCCGGCGAGCGGGAAGCGGTGTTTGCTGGTCGGGCACGGGAAACCGGCCTGCCGGTCGTCGCATTGAACCTCGTGGGTGGACAGGATGAACTCGTATTCGACGGGGCGTCGTTTGTGCTGGACGCAGAGGGAGGCCTCCTCGCGCGGGCGCCTTCGTTCAGGGAGGCGCTTTGGCCCGTGCGCCTCGAGGTTCATGAGGGTGGGAATGTCGGAGGGTCGGGGGTGATCACGCCCGAGTCCGAAGCGGTCGAGTCGGTCTACCAGGCCCTCACCCTCGCGCTCGCCGACTATGTCGGGAAAAACCATTTTCCGGGTGTCCTGATCGGGCTTTCGGGCGGGATCGACTCGGCACTGACCCTCGCGCTCGCGGTCGATGCGCTGGGTCCGGGACGGGTCGAGGGGATCCTTATGCCATCGCCCTACACCTCGGAGCTTTCACGCCGGGAAGCCCTGCGGGAAGCCCATACACTCGGGGTGGCGACCTACGAGATTCCGATTGCCTCGGCGGTCGAGACAATCGCGCGCCTCATCGGATCTGTGCCCGGATGCGAGCCCGGTGGCGTGGTTTCCGAAAACCTCCAGTCCCGGACGCGGGGGATGCTGCTCATGGCCCTGTCCAACGCGTCGGGGAAGCTCGTGCTCTCGACCGGGAACAAGAGCGAGATGGCCATGGGGTACGCCACGCTCTACGGCGACATGGCGGGCGGTTTTGCGCCACTCCGTGATGTCTTGAAGACCCGCATCTATGCACTTGCACGTTACCGCAACCGGCGGGGACTCGTGATTCCGGAGGCGGTGATCGACCGGGAACCGACTGCCGAGTTGCGTCCCGGACAGCGGGATTGTGACAGCCTCCCGCCTTACCCCGTGCTCGATGCGATTCTCGAGGCCTTCGTTGAAGAAGACCTTTCGATTGCGGAGATCGTCGGGCGTGGATTCGACGAATCTTTGGTCCGGACGGTGGTCCGGCGGGTCTTGGCCATGGAATACAAGCGGCGCCAGGCCCCGATCGGCGTCAAGGTGAGCCGCCGGGCGTTCGGAATCGAACGGCGTTATCCCGTGACCTCCGGATTCCAGGGTGGGAACTTTTCTTCCGGCGGGTCAGCGGGATCCGTGCCGGGTGCTTGAGGGCGCCTTGCGGTTCAGTTCGAGGAGGGTCTCGGTCGTCCGGGCCAGATGGGGTTCATCGAGATGGCGGTAGTCCTCGACCAGGACGCCCAAGGCCGTCCGGGCCGCGACCGTTTGCGGCAGCTTCTGGATGATCGTGGTCGCGCGGTTGGCCGAGGCCACATAGGCCCGTTTCTCGAGGTAAAACCGCGCCACGTAGAGGTCGTGGTTGGCGATGAGATTCCGGATGCGCACCATCTCGCCTCGAGCGTATTGGGCGTAGGGCGAGTCCGGGTAGCGCGTGAGGAGGGTCTTGAAGGCGTCGAAGGCCTTCCGGTAGTGACCCACCCGGCGCCGGTCGGGATTGACGGCGAACAGGCGGTCGAAGAAGCCGAGATGGCTGCGGGACTCCGCAACACCGATCATGAAGTACGCGTAGGGAACTTCGGCACTCCTCGGGTTCTCCCGGATGAAGCGGTGGGCGGCATCCGCCGCCTCGTGGTCCTCACCGGACATGAAGTGCGTGTAGATGAGGTAGAGTGCGGCTTCCCGGGCATAATGGCTGAAGGGATGGTCGGCCTTGAGGGCGCGAAACTCGCCTTCGGCGATCTTGTAGTTGGCCGCGAGCAGTGCGGAACGGGCACGGGCAAACAGCACCGGGGCCGAGATGGTGGCATAGTGGGGCGGGGTTCCTGCACACCCCGCGAGCACCGCGACCGAGGAGGCGAGTGCGGCCAGTGAAACGAGCGTGCGGTTCATGAGCGGAACGATCCGGGGCCGGACAGACGACCCGGAAAGTATACCGCGGATGGTCGGGGCCGTTCCGGCAGGATCCCAGCGGGTCGAAGTCCCCGAGGCCCTTGCCGGGCAAAGGCTCGACCGGGTCTTGGCCGCTCTTTGTCCGGGGCATTCGAGAACCCGTCTTGCCGCCCTCATCCGCCGCGGTCAAGTCCAGGTCTCCGGTCGCCCGTCCACGCCGGATGACCGGGTGGATGCCGGCCAAAGGATCGAGATCCGGTTTGATCCGCCACCGGAGATCGGGATCCGGCCCGAGCCCATGGCGCTTCCCATCGCCTTCGAGGACGAGGACCTGATCGTGGTCGACAAGCCGCCCGGTCTTGTGGTCCATCCCGGTGCCGGGCACGCGCAGGGCACCCTCATCAACGGGCTCCTCGACCGTTACCCCGAGCTGGCCCGGCTCCCGCGCGCGGGACTCGTGCATCGGCTCGATAAGGATACGAGCGGTCTTTTGATCGTGGCGCGCAGCGAACCGGCACACACGGCGCTCACCCGGATGCTCGCCAGGCGCGAGATCCAAAGGACCTACGTGGCCCTGATCGTCGGTCAGCCGGTTTCGGGCCAGCGGATCGAGGCCCCGATCGGGCGCCACCCGAGAAACCGCCTCAAGAAGGCGGTGGCGATGGGTGGCAAGCCGGCCGACACCGAGTTCCGGATCCTCGAACGTTTTCCGGGGTTATCCTGGATCGAAGTCCACCTCGGGACCGGGCGCACCCACCAGATCCGGGTACACCTCGCGCATATCGGCCACGGCCTCGTCGGCGACCCCCTCTATCCCGCGCGCACGGGTCTTGGCCCAGGGATCGATCCCGGGGTGCGGGATGCCGTGCAATCCTTCCCGCGTCAGGCGCTCCATGCAATCCGGCTCGAGCTCACCCATCCCCGCACGCACGCACGCTACTCCTGGTCCGCTCCCCTGCCAGGCGATCTCGAGGGACTGTTGGTGAGGCTCCGGGGCGGCCGTGATGCCGAGGGATCGGGGGGCGGGCATCACGGACCATGAGCGAACGCTGGCTCCAATCCGGGACCTTGCGCTCGCTCGAGCCCGACTGGCCCGCCCCCTCGCGAGTGCGTGCGCGGGTGACGACCCGTCTTGGGGGGGTGAGCGAAGGGGTCTACGCGAGTCTCAATCTCGCTGCGCATGTCGGGGATCGCCCGGAGTCGGTCCGGGAGAACCGTCTCCGGCTTTTCGCGGGCCTCAAGCTTCCGGCCGCCCCCGCTTGGCTGAACCAAGTGCATGGTGCAGACGTCCAGACCGACGCCTCGCTCCCGGATCGCCCGGAGCGCGGATCCGATGCCGCTTGCACGCACCGGCCCGGGTCGGTGCTCGCGGTGCTCACGGCGGATTGTCTGCCGGTCCTGTTTGCCGATCGGGAGGGCACCCGGGTGGGTATTGCCCATGCGGGTTGGCGGGGGCTCGCGGGTGGGGTGCTTGAGGCCACCGTTCAGGCACTCGGGACTGAACCCCGCAACCTCATCGCCTGGATCGGTCCAGGCATCGAGTCCGGGCGCTACGAGACGGGACCCGAAGTCCGCAGCTCGTTTGTGGGGGAGGCCTTTGCTGATGCTTTTCGCCCGAGCGGGCGCCCCGGGCATGCTGAGACCGATCTCGT
>JAJZNM010000069.1:7342-10050 GCA_021852325.1 Pseudomonadota bacterium | reverse complement strand
GGCAGTCCCCAGACCGGCAGGCGCAAGGAGCCCCTTCCCAGTCCCCCACCTCCGCGATACGCCGATCCCCCTGCTCGAATACCCAAGCCTCGGGGTACCCAAGGGATATGCTGGATCGGGACGCTGTGCTTGGCGATCTGCAAGCCGGGAGCCAAGGGCAGCGACAGGGGAGGGGTGAGCTGGGGTGGCATGGGCGCGCTGACGCTTGCACGTTGTGCCGAGTGGGGGGGACGAACATGTGCCTTCAGGATCCTCGGTGGGGGTGCCCGGCGCAACCAGTGCACCGCCGCCGGAAGTCGTGGATGGTTCTCGAGAGCGGCCGGGGGCAAGCCCATCAACCACATTCCCAGGAGGCCGAGCAAGGCGGCCTCCACGACGATGGCCAAACCGACTTGGAGTCCCCGCATCTTCATGCGGCAAGCCCGATCCGGTCATCTCGGTCCGAGATCAAACTGCGCATGATTCACTGGCTCCGTTCAGGTCCGGATGGTGCGCAAGTCCACAGGTCAGATGCATCGACGGCATCTCACAACCTCACTCAACCCTCGCTACAGGGTGATCTCACCGATCGAGCTGATCAAGCCACATGCACGAACTCGGGCCGAATGTTCAAAAGACGGAGACTTGATCAGGACAATCCGGGCCGATTCTGTACTCAGCGTGATGATTTCGGGGATGGTACATCAATCGCCTCTACTGCCTTAGCCCACGGCTGAGGGAAGAAGCAATAACGCCCTCCTGAAGTAACACGTTTGCTCATAACAAGAAGAATCCCGTTGGCGCCCAGGTGGGCGGCTTGCTTGCGGAACTTCGCGAGAATGATTCGGTCGAGTCCGGGTGAATCACAACCTCCGTACCAGGCGCGATCCAGCTTGGCCACGACCGTGTAATGCCGGGGGATGATCGGGGATATGAATACCCTGACTTTCGAAGGCGGAATCGCGGGGTGGATGGGGCCCACGATCCGGGGTGCAGCAATGCAGGCCGCAAGCCCCAGTGCCAGAACGATCCCGACGCTCAAGGTGCGAAGACGCATCAGAACCAGCTTTACTGTCACGAATGATCCTCCAACGTTGAGGCCCACTTCGCCGATCCGCACTGCCCTTGGCAGTGCAGCATCAACGAGAACACAAACGGACTCCTGCGCCAGTACCTGTCCAAGGGCAGCGACCTGAGCGGCTTCACCCCGAACGCTTTCGACTTCTGGCAGCATCATGCTGCTCTTGTTGCACTTGCTCCTTGAAACCGCCCTAGTAATCCCCGTTTTCTGCATGGAAAACCGGCATGAACCGACCCCAAGCACAATAGGATCAGTGTCCGCCGCACATGATGGATACCGTCTCCAGCTTACGACCTACCGTTTGATTTCAAATGCGGAAAATAGATTGCCTCCGCAGTGACCGGTGGACGGGGAATACACTTCACATAGTGTCCTGGTCCTATCGGGTAGGAATGGAAATGGCGATCCGGGATGAGAAGAACACCGTTAGCTCCCAAGCGGGCGGCTTGTTTGCGGAGCGTCGCGAGCACAATCCGGTCGAGACCGGGTGAACTGCAACCCCCATATCCGGAGGCATCCAGCTTGGCCACGACCATATAGTGCCGGGGGATGATCGGGGATATGAACACCCTGACTGTCAATGGTGGAATCGGGGGGTGGACGGGCCCCACGATCCGGGGGGAGGCAATGCAGCCCACAAGTCCTAGTAGCAGAACCGCTCCGACACCCAGACCGTAAAGACGTTCCAGAACCGGCCTCACTTTCATGGATCGTCCTCCCTATCCGCGCAGTTTACGGACTCAACAAGCTCCTGTCACAACGCACTGGTTGAAGCTCCAATCACCGAGTCCGAATATACCCTTACAGCCTGGACCGCACAACCCCATGATGGCCGCAGCCCCATAGTTGAGCTTCTTGGGTCCAAACGTCGACTGCTCGACCTTTTCGTCATGGGCAAGCTGCGCCTGTATGGGCTTGGTGGAGATGGTTTGCTGCGAGGTGAGTCCGTTGTAGGTGGGCGGACTCAGCTCTTCGCCGCTGTCGTTCTCCGGATCGCCATTCGCGGCATGCCCGGTATTGGATACGAAGCTGTAGGTCAGCGGATTGGTGCCCGTAACTTGGTATTCGGCCCCCGAACTGTCGGGGAATACGGTCACGACCACGGTACCCAGGGGAACCGCCACGCCAGCGCTGTCCTGAACCAGCCAGGTACTGACCGCCGCCGCCTGGGAGGTGCCCGTGAACGTGGTGGCCACACTCGATGGGATCTGCACCGCCAGTTGAGGTGCTACCACCGCGAAATCCTGTTCCATCTCGGCGGTCGAGTTGGTGCCCCAGAACCACTGGTTCACCCACTGACCGGTCCCATCGTCATAGAAATGCTCGTAGGTCATGGTCGCGAAAAGACCAGCTCCCGGATTCACCAGCATGAAATGGACGATCGTGAGATCACCACTACTGTAAGCTCCGGCAGGGATATGCTGGCTGGCATACTGCTGAAACTGGGGCAAGGTTGTGCAGCTGGAACACGTTTCGGCGGCCATGCCCCCGGCCATCGCGTATCGGGCCGCCAGGAAAATCACGATGGCGGAAATCATGAAGCCCAGGGTCAGAAAACGATGGGATCGAGTGGATGTCATGAGTGTACTCCTTGATGCGGGTTGGATCGCGTCTCATACCGGGGGTCATTCCCCTCTGCCTGCAAGGC
>JAJZNM010000069.1:0-7332 GCA_021852325.1 Pseudomonadota bacterium | reverse complement strand
CCCCCCCCTGGGTTTTGTCAAGCGGGTGTATGAGTCCATGCCCTTGGGTACTCAGGCTCGTGATTGCGGATGCATGATGCGGGAAATCGGTGGCTGGGAGAGCACCGGCTGAAGGATACGGCACCGGCCGGGTGCTGCGTAGGGGCCACGCTCGGCGCGGTCCGGGAAGTGATACGGGCTCAAATCAGACGGGCTGGGGGACAAGCCGTCCCCTCAAGCCCGGTTCTCGGCTCGCACCAGACGAGGATGGATCCGGTCTCGGGCCGTGATCTGGAATCGGATCCAAGGATCATCGAGAGGTGACCGGCATGTATTTCCCTTGAGTCCGGTTTTCGAGATCCGGCAGATCACGGATGTACGGCCGGGCTCGCCACTTGCGAGCGTGTGTTCAGGATGGGTGCTTGAGCTGGATGAGGAGGGTGGCCACATGATGGCGGGCCAATGCGGTGCGGACCGTGTTGAGTTCACGGAGGTGGTTGATCGGACCGATCTCGACCCGGTTCCAGATGGCCCCGTCGGGGACCCGCGCGGATCTGATTTGTGCCACGATCCCCCATAACGCCAGCTGTGCTCGCAGACGGCTGGCCCGCGCCTTGTGGCGGAACGATCCGACCTGGATCAGGTACTGCCCCGGCTGCCGGACGGGATGATGACCGTAATCGGTACGCGCATTCTTGACCTGGTCGGGATGGCTGATTTCGAAGTGGGGCTGGGTCAGGAGCTGATAGAAACTGAAGGTCTTTTCCGCCTGGCGCTGGGCCGGAGTGGGGGGTTTCGGTTGGGGGGTCTTTGGAAGCGCAGGATGGCCCCGCTGTTCCAGACGATCGGCGGTCCGGATGGAATGCCGGATCACAGGGATGACGAGGATCACCACGACCACAAACGCCAACACGAGGCTCACATAGCCCCAGGGGCGGAAACTCGCTTGGCCGCCTCTGCGCGGCGGCTTGCGTTGGGGCCGCTTGCCGACCCGGGGGCGGGGAGCTTTGCGGTTTGGCATTTACATCTTCAAGGGCGCGGAAACGCCGAGCAGGGACAATCCATCAGCGAGGACGAGGCGTGTAGCCGCACAGAGGCTGAGGCGGGCATTGCGCAGTGACTGCTCCTCGATGAGAAGCGGGACCGCGTGATAATAGGCGTGGAAGGCCTGGGCCGTCTCCCGCAGGTACTGCGCCACGAGATGGGGCGCCGATCCGGACGCCGCCTGTTCGAGGATTTCGGGATAGCGGATCAGGGTCGTGAGCAGGGTCCGCTCGAGAGGCTGATCGAGCCGCTCCCAAGCTTGCCGATCCAGGAGATCCGGGTTGACGCCGCGTTCTGCGCATTCACGGAAGAGGCTCGCGATCCGCGCATGCGCATACTGCACATAATAGACCGGATTGTCCTGGGATTGGCTTTTCGCGAGATCCAGGTCGAAATCGAGATGCTGGGCTTCCGAGCGCATCACATAGAAGAATCGGGCTGCATCGCGGCCGACTTCATCGACGAGTTCGCGCAGTGTGACGAATGATCCGGATCGGGTCGACATCTGGACGCGCTGTCCGCCCCGGTAGAGCACGGCAAACTGGACGAGGAGGACTTCGAGGCGGCCGGGATCCTCGCCCAAAGCTTCGAGTCCTGCACGGATTCTTGGGGCATAACCATGGTGGTCGGATCCGAGCACGTTGATGAGCCGGTCATAGCCGCGGCGCACCTTGTCGAGGTGATAGGCGAGATCCGGGGCGAAGTAGGTGTAGGCACCATTCGAGCGCATGAGCACGCGATCCTTTTCGTCCCCATGGGCGCTGGCCCGGAACCAGAGTGCCCCGTCCTGGTGATAGGTTTCATGGCGTTCCTCAAGCAGGCGGATCAGCTCGTCCACCTGGCCCCCGGAATAGAGTGAGCGTTCCGAGTAGAACCGGTCGTAGCGCACACCGAACTGGAGGAGGTCCTGGCGAATGATTTCCAGCATTTCGCCGCGTGCGAAATCGAGCACGGCCGAGTAGTCCCCGGCCCCGAGCGTCGTTTTCATGAGCGCGATCCGGGCATCGATGTGCCGGTCCGGGTCATCACCGCCCGGGATGTCTGGTGGCTCAGGGACCCGATCGTCATCGCGCAAGAAACGGGGGCCTTCCGCTTCTGCGAGCCGGGCTGCGAGATCCCGGATGTAGTCCCCTTGATATCCTGCGCTCGGAAATGGCAGTGTGGCCTGAGAGAGGATTTCGCGATAGCGGATCCAGACGCTCAATGCCAGGATGTCCATCTGTCGGCCGGCGTCATTGACGTAGTACTCCCGTTCGACTCGGGTCCCCGTGGCTTCGAGTACCCGCGCCAAGGCATCCCCAAAGGCAGCGCCCCGGCCATGCCCGATATGGAGCGGGCCGTTTGGATTGGCCGAGACGAACTCGATCAGAACCCGGGTCACACCCGGGGGGGAATGGCCGTACGGTCGGGTCTCATCCAACATCCGTGAGAGTTCCTGAAGCAGTGCCTCCTGGCTCACATGGAGGTTGATGAATCCGGGCGGTTCGATCGCGATCCGCTCGATATGCGATCCGAGTTCCAGGTTTGAGACGATGGTCTGGGCGATGGCCAAAGGCGATTGTCTGAGCGATTTGGCCAGCCGGAGCGCCACATGAGAGGAATACTCCCCATGCCCTGCCTCGCGCGGCCGCTCGATCAGGCTGCTCGAGGGTGCCGGCCAGCCGAGACGCCCGAGTGCCGCTTCAAAACAGGCTTCAAGCTCGCGTTTCACGCCTGCCGCATCCTGAAGTGGGGATGAGCATTGTACCTTGCGAGGGGATTTTTCATGGGGGATCATCAATCGAGGCTGTAGGGGTCGACATCAAGAATGAGCCGGACCTTTTTTGAGCGAGGTTTATGGCGTTCGAGGATCTGCGTGCAGCCGAGCTGGAGCAGATGCCGGGAAGCGGCTTTCAGGAGGAGGTGGAAGCGCCAGCGACCGGCTTGTTTGGGATGCAGGGCCGGGGCCGGGCCGTATGTTTCGAGACGAGGATCCAGGGTCGGCCCGAGCTCGCGGTGGATGGTTTTCAAGGCCGTCCAGGCGGCTTCGGAATCGGTCGATTCTGCGACGAGGAGTGCGAGTTTGGCATAGGGTGGCCAGCCCGCCTCGCGTCTTTCCTCGAGCAGGCGTTCGGCGAAACTGGCATACGATCCATCGAAAAGATCGTGAAGCAGGGGGTTTTCGGGATGCCGGGTCTGCAGCACCACTGCCCCGGCCTTGAGCCCGCGCCCGGCACGCCCCGCAACCTGAACCAGTTGCTGGCCCATGTGTTCGGCCGCCCTGAAGTCGGCGCTGTAGAGCCCTTGGTCCGCATCGATCACGATGACCAGCGTGACGCCGTGAAAATCATGGCCCTTGGCGAGCATCTGGGTTCCGACGAGCACGCGGGTCACCCCGGAACGGAAGCCCTCCAGGACGGAGTCGAGCTGGTGGCGGCGCGTAATCGCGTCCCGGTCCAGACGGGCGAGCCCGACCCCCGGGAATCGCTCCGCCAGTGTGGCTTCGAGCCGCTCGGTCCCAGAGCCTCTGGGTCGCAGTTCCGCCCCGCAGTGAGGGCATGTTTCGGGCATGGTCCGGCGCAGTCCGCAGCGGTGGCAGAGCAGACGATGCTCGCGCTGATGCACCGTGAGCGGTGACTCGCAGGGCGTGCAGGTCGCAATCCACCCGCAATCGGGGCAGAGCAGGCTGCGTGCAAAACCGCGGCGGTTCAGGTAGACCAGGATCTGGCCATCGCTGGCGAGGTGGGTTTCCATGATCTTGAGCGTCGGGTCCGAAAAACCGCCCGTGAGTTTCTGCCCCCGGATGTCGACCAGGCTCCAGTGTGGGGTCTGGCCCAGGCCAGCCCGTCTCGTCAGGTGGACATGCTGGTAGCGGCCGGCCTGGGTGTTCGCGAGGGATTCGAGGCTCGGTGTCGCAGATCCCAGGACCACCGGGATGCAGAGCTGGCGGGCCCGGTAGACCGCGAGGTCTCGCGCGGAGTAGCGAAACCCATCCTGCTGCTTGAACGAGGAATCGTGTTCTTCGTCGACCACGATGAGACCGAGTCTCGCGAACGGGAGAAACAGGGCCGAGCGGGTCCCGATCACGCAATGCCCGCCCTCCTCGCGCACCGCGTCCCAGACGGCCTGGCGTTCCTCGGGTGAACGTTCGGAATGGTAGATGAGCACGCGGCTGCCGAACGCCTCCTCGATCCGGCTGGTCAGTTGTGGCGTGAGCGCGATCTCGGGCAGGAGGAGGAGCGTGGAGCGTCCCGCATCCAGGATGGCGCGAGCGACCGCCAGGTAGACCTCGGTCTTGCCACTGCCGGTCACGCCGTCGAGCAGGGTGCACCGGAAATCCGCCGTGGTTTTGAGAATCGCACGGACTGCGGCCAGCTGTTCCGCATTGAGGGGTATGGTGCAGCGCTCGCGGCCTTCGGGCGCAGTCGGAATCCCGGGCTCGACGGGACGCTCCCGACGGAGCAGGAACCCGCGCCTCGCGAGGGTTCTGGCGCGTTTGCGTCCGGCCGGATCGAGTGCCCGGTCCTCCAACCCCTCCGGGTTCCGGGCCACCTCGGCCAAAAGCGCCCGGCTGGCTGCCCCGAGCCTCCCGGTGGGTTCGACCGCACCGGTTTCAGGGGGTACCCAGAAGATCCGCACCGGGCGCTTCCGGGATCGTTCCTGTTTCAAGGCGGGGGGCAGGATACCCTGGAAAGCCAGTCCGGCTGGATATCGGTAGTAGCGGCTCGCCCAGAGCACGAACGCGCAAAGTGTTTCGGTGAGCAGGGGTTGAGGATCCAGGACCTCCCGGATTGCCCGCAATTTTCTGACCGGAAGAGGGCTTGCGTGTTTCCGGCCGACCACGATCCCGGCTACGGTCCTCGGGCCCAGTGGAACACGGACCCGGATCCCGACTTCGGGGGGTTGCCGAAACCTGGAATCCGCCGGCCAGAGATAGTCCAGAGGCTCCAAATTCGGGCAAAATACTGCCACTTCGACGATCGGGCCGGATGAGGTCATGTCAACCGTAGGGGGAGCGGGCCGTTTGGATAGCTTAAGCCCTGAGGGAGGGAATTAGACGGTGCCCACGTTTCAAGCGATGATAGAAGAGTCGGCTCTGGTACTCGGATCCCGGACCCCCGTACGAGAGGATGAACGCTGCCTGGAACACCGTGATGAACTCGAACAATTCCTGGTCGGAGTCGAACGGAAAGCACTCCGCGTGGCCCGTCTCGCCCTCGGCGATATGGACGATGCCCTCGATACCGTCCAGAACGCGATGTACAAGCTCGTGTCGCATTACTCGCGCAAGCCGCCGTCCGAGTGGAACCCCCTGTTTTTCCGGATTTTGCACAATCTCATTTACGATCTGTATCGGCGACGGCGGCGCGAACGCCGGCTGTCCGTGCGCCGACCGGCTGCGTTTGAGGAAGGTGAGGAGATCCCAGACCCGCTCCTCAATCTGCCGGCTCCCGCACGATTTGAACCCGATGCCGAGTTCGAGCGGGCACGGGACTACGAGCGTCTTGCAGAGGCGATCCAGGCGCTGCCCAGACGACAGCGGGAAGCCTTTACGCTGCGCATGCTGGAGGGTTTGGATGTGCGGACCTCATCCCGAGCCATGGCATGTTCCGAGGGCAGCGTCAAGACCCATCTGTCACGGGCGCTCGATGCCCTGCGGAAATCGCTCAGTGAAGGAGAGGGATCATGACTCCATTCGACGAAGAGTGGATTCACCGGATGCGCGAGGCGTATGAGGATCGTGAACGTGGGATCCCACCCGAAGTGTTTCAGGCGCTCGTACGCGCACGCAACCAGGCGCTCGGGCAACCGGCCCCAAGGTTTTCTGCTCCGCTCCTGTTCATGCCGACGGTCGCGCTGCTTGCAGCCGTGGCACTCGGGATCTATTTTTGGATCCGGTTTCCAGCGCCCGGCACACCTAGCCCCAGTCTTCCTCACCCCGCGCAGATGCTGGCCCGTGGGAGCCCCCAGCTTTATGAACATCTGGCGTTTTATCGCTGGCTCGCCGATCACCCGGTCAAGAAAGTCGGCTGACTGTCCCCGCGCGGCTGGTGGGATCCGGATCGCAGCGATTCTTATCCTGGTCGCTGGCGGTGCGCTTGGGGCGACCGCCCACGCGCGAACGGTCCCACCCTGGTCTAAAATCCCGAGGCCGGAGCGGCGACTGCTCGCGCCTTGGGCGCACCGCTGGGCGCATCTGCCAGCCTGGCGGAGGCGACTCCTCCTCAGGCGTGCCCATCACTGGATGCATCTCACGCCATCCGAGCGGCGCCGTGCGCTCCGCAATCTCAGGCGCTGGCGCCATCTTTCTCCGCGGGTCCGGGCCCGGATCCGGCGTGCCTATCGACGCTTCCGGAGCCTGCCCCGCTGGCGACAACGGCAGCTCATGAACCGGTGGAAACGCCGGATGGGCAGACTCGGCCGGCATCCCTTCCGGCGCCTGGGGGGGCGGCAGGGTCATATTCCTCATGGGCCGCCCCGGTTCGGACGCTTCCCACAGGGAGGGGGGCCACACCGGATCCCCCGATGAGAACGGGGAGCCGGGTGGGCATGCCCCGATGCGATCGGGTCGTGCACTCCGCGCCGTAGCAAGATCCATCTACCTCGATCCATCTCCGTCTGCACCCGGGCCAAGGGCGCGCTCAGAGCGATTTCAGTGCAGCAAGCAGCCGGTTCAGGACGTCGCGCGCATCCCCGTAGAGGAGATATGTCGTTTCAGCCGTGAAGAGTGGATTTGCAACTCCTGCGAATCCGGTTCCCTGTCCGCGCTTGATGACCAGCGTCTTGGGCGCACGGTCGACTTCCAGGATGGGCATACCATAAAGCGGACTTGCTGGGGTGTTGCGTGCATCCGGATTGATCACATCGTTGGCGCCGATGACGAGCACCACATCGACTTGGGGAAACTCCGGATTGGCCTCCTCGAGATCCTGGATGAGTTCATAGGGGACGCCCGCCTCGGCCAGGAGGACATTCATGTGCCCGGGCATGCGTCCGGCGACCGGGTGGATCGGGAACCGGACCTCGACTCCTTTCTGGCGCAGCCACTCGGTTATCTCGGCGAGTTTGTGCTGCGCTTGTGCCGTTGCCAGTCCATACCCGGGGACAATCCGGATTTTTCGGGCATAGGCCAGACTGACCGCCGCATCCGTGAGATCCATTTCCTTGCTGGCCCCGGCCGTGCCCGTGTCCTGCGCCTGGGTCGCACCGAAATGCGCAAAGAGTACCGCTCCGAGCGAGCGGTTCATGGCTTTCGCCATGAGCCGGGTGAGGAGGGTTCCCGAGGCGCCGACCACCGTCCCCGCGATGAGCAGGGCCGGGTTTCTGAGC
>JAJZNM010000173.1 GCA_021852325.1 Pseudomonadota bacterium | reverse complement strand
GTGCGCCGAGCGGGACGCCGGGTTCGGATGCCTTGGTCCCGTCCATGCCGTTTGTCCGTTCCGGACGCAAGGTGGGACGAAACGAGCCTTGCCCGTGCGGCTCCGGCCTCAAGTACAAGAACTGTCACGGACGTATCCAGGACACATGAAACACGAGGCGGCCGTGGACACCGGTGATGATCTCGTCCCGGTGGTCGCGCTTTGTCTCCGGGATCGACAGGGGCGCATTCTGGCCCAGCGTCGCCCGGCCAGCCGGTCCTGGGCGGGATTCTGGGAGTTTCCCGGGGGCAAGGTTCAACCTGGGGAGACAAAAACGGCCGCGCTCGAACGGGAGGTCCGCGAAGAACTCGGGATCCGGATCACCGGCCTTGACCGCTTCTGCCATCGCACTTTGCGCACGCAGGATTTTGCGGTCGCCCTCGATTTTTTCACGGCCCGGCGCTTTAGTGGACATCCGTCTGGACGGGAAGGGCAGGAGGTCGAATGGCTCGTCCCGGAAGCCCTCGTTCCGAGGCCCTGGCTCCCGGCCGACCGGCCGGTCGTGACGAGGCTCGCACTCGGGGATTTTTGCGGGGTGACGCCGAGGCTCACCCGGGCGGAGCCCGGTTTCATCGAAGCCGGGTTCCGGCAATCACTCGAGCGGGGGCTCCGTTTCATCCGGGTCCGTTTTGCGAGCGGTGTGGGCGAGTCGGCCATCGAGCGTGCCTCGCTCCAAGCCTGGGCGCGCGACCGTGGCATCCTCCTCGCCCTCGAACCGGCCGAGGGCGATCCCGGGGCCCGCGTGGTCCACCTCAGGTCTGATCAAGCTCGCCGCCTCGACGTGCGGCCCGTGCCGGATGAGGTGCTTCTCGGCGCTTCCTGTCATGACGAATGGGAGATCGAGCATGCATCCAGGCTCCCTGTGGATTACCTTTTTCTGGGTCACGTCGCCTCCACGCCAATGCATCCTGGTACGCCGGGTCTCGGCTGGGAGACATGGTCTCGCCTCGCGGCCCGGAGTGATGCGCCAGTCTATGCGATCGGAGGGCTCGGTCCCGCGGATCTTGCCCGTGCGCGGACCGCCGGTGCGGCGGGTGTTGCCGGGATCCGGGCATTCTGGAAAATGCCTTGATCTCGGGTCGATCCCGCCTTTGGGGCGCCTGCTCGAGACACGACTCTCCCTCGCGCCCGGGGGAACCTTTGCAGCAATCCAACGTCCCCTCCCTGGCGTTCGTTGGGCTCAGGTGATGAGACGCATTGCTGGTGATGCCTCAGGTCACGATCCCGGGCGCGCTCAAAGCTGACAGTGCTGGATCTGCCAGTGAACGGCGGTTTTGACCGGGGTCGGGCGTTCGCAAAGGTTGGGTTGTGCGAGGAACCGGATGAACAGCCGGTGCCGGTTGGCACTGACCTCGGGGAAGCAATCGCAGGCGGGGTCAATGGCGATCCGGATCAGGCTGGTTGTTGCGAGTGGGGTGAGATCCTCCTCGAACCCCCCGTTGGGAGCGACCCGATCCGTGAAGGCCGTGCTCTCACGCAGGAGCTTGAGATAGAAGTGGACCGCGGATTCGATGGGGGCGAGTTCGCCGTACCAGTGATTGAGGGCCTTCTGGCGTGCGGCCACATCGAGCTGGATGAAATGGCCATACGCCGGGACGTCGAAATCGGTGGCCCCGCCCGGCAGTACGGCCTTGCTTTTCACGAGATTGAGAAACTCGCAGCTTTTCAGGCCCTCTCCCAGCCGTTCCTGGGGATCGAGGAGGGAGCGCGCTTTTTCAGAGAACTCGACGAGCAGGCGATCAAGCCGCACGGGATCGAGATGGGGAAGGTTGCGGAGCTGGTTCCAGGTGAGCTGGACACGCTCGAACTCCCGCAAGATTTCCTTGCGCACGTCGCCACGCAAGAGCAGGGTTTCAAGTCCCAGGAGATGGCCGAGACGTGCATGGCAGGCGCCGGCTCCCCGAACCTGGCTGAGATCCCGGTTGAGCAGGAACAGCCACTCGAGGCGCAGGAAAAGGCGGGTCCGCTCATTCAGCGGGTGTTCGTAGATTGAGGGCTGACCCGGTTCGGATCCGGGGGCAAAAATAGACTTGCTCACGGTCCCGATCCAGCTTGCCGTCCCCTGGCAGCGCCCTGCTCCGCATAGTCATGGACAAGGGTCCGGGCCGGTTCTTGCAGGGCCTCGAGCGCACCCTCGTTGATCACGAGATCGTCGGCCAGGGCCAGCCGGTCGAGACGCGAGGCCTGGAGCGCAACGAGGCCTCGCGCGGCTTCCGGCGAGAGCCGGTCGCGGGTCACGAGCCGCCCGATCTGGGTCTCGACCCGGCAGTCCACCACGAGGACCCGGTCGATCAGGAGGTGCCAGTCTCCGACCGATTCGGCCAGAAGAGGAATCTCGACGAGCACCCAATTCCCCTCCGCAGAGGCTACGGCCTCCGCGAGTGCGCTCCAGATTCTCGGATGGAGGACGGTTTCAAGGCGATTCCGGAGTCCAGGATCCTCGGTGAGCGCGGTTCGCAGGCGACGCCGGTCGAGCGTGCCATCCGCGTTGAAATAGCGGTTTCCGATGGCGCGGCGGAGGTCCGCGTCGAGGACGGGGTCAGATCCGGTCAGCTGGTGGCCCACCTGGTCGGCGTCGATGACCACTGCTCCGAGTCCCGCGAGGAGCCGGGCGAACGCGGTCTTTCCGCTGGCGATCCCTCCCGTCAGGGCCACCGTGTAGGGATGGGTCATGGGGGGTGCAAACCGGCGAGCCACAGGGTGACGAGGTGTGGTCCGAAGGCCAGCGCAATGATTCCGGCACCGGCCAGGAAGGGCCCGAAAGGCAGGGGGTCTGCCCGCTGGTGTCGGCCCGCCAGAATGAGTCCGATCCCGGTCACGGCACCGATGGCCGAGGCTACGAGGATGATGAGAACGAGGCTCGTGGCCCCAAGCCAGGCGCCGAGCAGCGCCAGAAGCTTGAAATCACCGTACCCCAAGCCCTCTTTTCCCGTGAGGAGCCGGAACGCCTGGTAGACGGCCCAGAGAAAGAGGTAACCCGCGATCGCGCCCCAGAGCGCCGATCTCAGGGGCACAAAGGTATCGAAACTGTTCAGGATGAGGCCCAGCCAGAGTCCGGGAATCGTGATGCCATCGGGCAGGATTTTGTGATCGAAGTCGATGAAGGCCAAGGCGATCAAGATCCAGACCAGCACCATGGCGCCGATGGCTTTGAGCGGGTGATCGAAACCCCAGGCGCAGAGGAATGCGCCGAGCCCGGCAGCGAGCTCGATCACGGGATAACGCACGCTGATCGGCTGATGGCAGAAATGGCACCGGCCACGCAGCAGGAGCCAGCTCAGGACCGGGATATTGGCCCAGGGCGGGATGGGGTGCCCGCAGCCCGGGCAGTGTGAGCCCGGGTAGGCGAGGTTGAAGACCGGCCCCGCCTCGACCGTCGCCCCGGAAAGCTCGGCACAGTCACGTTTCCAGCGTGCCTCGAGCATGCGCGGCAGGCGGAGGATGACGACATTCAGGAAACTGCCCACCACGAGCCCGACGAGAGCCGCCGTGACGAGGTACGCGGTGACCAGCCGGTTCGGGACGTCGATCACGGGGCCACGCTCGGGCCAGGGTCCTTGGGTGATGGCATCTCGGCGGTCGGGGTGGTCTTAAACCACGGATCCCAGCTTGAAGATCGGAAGATACATGGCCACCACGAGGCTGCCGACGATGATCCCGAGCACGACGATGATGATTGGCTCAAGCAGCGTGCTCAGGGTCTCGACCGCATTGTCGACCTCGGTTTCATAGATCACGGCGACTTTGTTGGCCATGTCCTGGATCTTGCCGGACTGCTCGCCGATCGCGATCATCTGGACCACCGCGTTCGGAAAGAGGTCGGTCTGCTTCATGGTCTCCTGGAGGCTGCGTCCGGTCGCCACCTGGTCGCGGATCCGCTTGATCCCAATTTCATACACGCGGTTGCCGGCCGTACCGGCGATGATGTCCAGGCCCTCGACCATCGGCACCCCCGCGCCGTACATCGTGGCCAGCGAGCGGGCAAAGCGGGCGATGATGGCTTTCTTGAGAATGGCGCCGATGATCGGAACCTTGAGCAACGTCTGGTCGACGCGGAGGCGGAAGGGGGCGGATCGCCGGTACATCCAGGTGATCGCGGAGACCAGAGCGGCCACGACCAGGATGTAAACCGGCGCGTAGTCGCGGACGCTCTTCGACAGGTCAATCACCATCCGGGTATAGGCCGGCAGGGAGGCTCCAAAACCGTTGAAGAGTTTCTGGAATTCGGGGATGACCCAGATCAGCATCACGATCATGACCAGGACAGCCACCGCGATCACCGAGGCCGGATAGAACATCGCCTTTTTGATCTTCGACTTGATGTACTCCATTTTCTCCTTGTACGTGGCAATCTTTTCGAGCAGCTGTTCAAGTTGGCCCGAGTGTTCGCCGGCCTGGACCAGGTTCACGAACAAGGGATCAAAGTACTTGGGAAACTCGCCCAGTGCCTTCGACAGGGCGGTTCCGCTTTCCACATCGGACTTGAGGCGCCCGACCAGGTTCTGCATGCGGGGATTGTTCTCGCTGGTCCCAATAATGTCGAGCGACTGGACGATCGGGACACCGGCACCGGTGAGGGTCGCAAGCTGGCGGGTGAACGCAGCGATGTCACGGGGGCGGATCCGTCGGCCGCGCGCTGATTTGAAGCGTTCGCGCTTGATCCGGGTGACCGTGATGCCCTGCCCCCGGAGCTGGTTGCGGAGCAGCGCTTCCGCGACCGAAGGCTCGCGGCCACGGACGCGGTTGCCCTGGCGATCACGCCCCTCCCACTGAAAGGTTGTGATTCGGACATTTGCTTTGCTGGCCATAGTTCACCCGCCTAACCGGAGATCACCCGATCGATCTCTTCAATTGATGTGACGCCGTGCGCAACTTTCTCGAGGCCGGCGCGCCGGAGGTCCCAGATCCCCTCGGTATTGGCTTGGGCGGCGATCTGGATCGCGTTGGCACGGTTCATCATGAGCTCGGACATCGCATCCGAAATTGGGAACACTTGGTAGACGCCGATCCGCCCCCGGTACCCCTGCTGGCATTGGGGGCATCCGTCGGGATTCGCGTGGAAGATCTTGAGCGGCTGGGCGGTGAGTGCAGGCGGGAATCCGGCCTCGGCGAGCGCTTGGGGAGTCAGGTTGGCGCGCTGCTTGCAATGCTCACAAAGCTTGCGGGCTAGCCGCTGGGAGATGATGAGGTGGATCGAGCTCGCAACCGAATAGGCAGGGACGCCGATGTCGAGCAGCCGCGTCAGGGTCTGGGGTGCGTCGTTCGTATGCAGGGTCGACAGGACGAGGTGTCCGGTCTGCGCGGCCTTGACGGCGATCTCAGCGGTCGGCAGATCACGGATCTCGCCGACCAGGATGACGTCCGGGTCCTGGCGGAGGAACGCCCGGAGGGCCTCGGCGAACCCGAATCCGATCGATGGATTGACATTGACCTGGTTCACGCCCGGGAGCTGGATCTCGACCGGATCCTCGGCCGTGCTGATATTGCGTTCGTTGGTATTGAGGTGGTTGATCCCGGCATACATGGTTACGGTCTTCCCGCTACCGGTCGGACCGGTGACCAGGATCATGCCATGTGACTGGTTCAGCGCATGGAGGTACTCATCTTTCTGGGCCGGCTCGAATCCAAGCGACTCGATGCCCATCTGGGACATGCTGGCGTCGAGGACCCGGAGCACGATCTTCTCGCCATAGACGGCAGGAATGCTGCTCACCCGGAAGTCAATCGATCGTTGCTTGCCGAGATTGACCCGGATCTTCCCGTCCTGGGGCATCCTGCGTTCCGCGATATTGAGCCGGGCGAGCACCTTGATCCGGGCCGCGATGCGTTCCTTGAACTGCACTGGGGGATGGCTGTAATCACGCAGGATGCCATCGATCCGCATGCGGACCCGGTAGAACTTCTCGTACGGCTCGAAATGGATGTCCGAGGCTTCTTTCTGGATGGCTTGCAGGATGATGTTCTTGACGAACCGGATGATCGGCTGCTCATCATCCTGGGTGGCGCCCACCTCGATGCTCGGACTCGAGGCTTCGGCACTGGAATCGAGATCGACCTCGTTCAGGAGATTCGCTTCGTCGCTGGCCAGGCCGCCGGGCATGATTCCGTTGATGTTGTCCAGCATGTCCCCGATCGCCCGCTGGAGCTTGTCATGTTCGACCAGGATCGGTTCGATCGACCGCTCGGTCTTGAAGCGGATCTCATCGAAGGCCCGTGCCTGGCCGAGGTCAGAGACGGCAATATAGAGCGTCGATCCCCTTTCGAAAAACGGCAGGACCCGGTGTGCCTGGATCAGCCGTTCATCGATCTTGCGGACGCATTCCGGATCGATCACGATCGCACCGAGATCGAGGAGTGGCCGGCCGAAGCAGATGGAGGCGGCCTGTGCCAGCGCGCGCGGAGACAGGTTCGCGTGCTCAACGAGGTAGGGGATCAGTGGGGTATTGGCGGCACGGGCTTCCTGGTCCAGCTGGCGGGCACGGGCTTCCGCCAGCAAGCCCTGTGCGACCAGGGTCTGCATCAGGGATCCCGGTGGAGTCCGGCCAGTGGGGTTGGCAGCTGGCTGATTGGCCATGGCGATCGACTTCCCCGATGCTCCGCGGCTCCAATGGAGCGCTTTCCTGAATCATAGCATGGAGGCGGGAGGCGGGGGCCCTGGGCGCGGCGTCCGGGCACGGGTCCGTCCCGGGATGCCGAGGCCTGCTTCCGCCGTCCGCTCCTTTGCCCTATGATGCAGCGATGCCCGAGAAAGATCCGCCCATGTCTCCTGCCGACCCAACGCTCAGCATCATTCTTCCGGCCAAGGATGAAGGAACGATTCTCCCGGCGCTCCTCTTCCGGATCCGTACCCTCCACCCTGAGGCGGAACTCATCGTGGTGGATGACGGATCCACCGATGAGACCGCACAAGTGGCGCGCGAAGCAGGGGCCCGGGTGGTGTCCCACCCCTATTCGCTCGGCAATGGTGCGGCCGTGAAAAGCGGTGCCCGCACGGCACGCGGCGAGATACTCGTGTTCCTCGACGCCGACGGGCAGCATCCGCCGGAGGACATCAGCCGGCTGCTCGAACCCCTGGCTCACGGTTACGCGATGGTCGTCGGCGCACGCGATTCCGGTTCCCAGAAAAATTGGCTTCGGGCGCTGGCCAACACGTTTTATAACCACCTGTCGAGCTGGATGGTGGGACACCGGGTGCTCGATCTGACTTCCGGGTTCCGGGTGGTGCGTGCGGACCTGTTCCGCCGCTTCCTCTTTCTTCTGCCGAACGGGTTTTCCTACCCCACGACCATTACCATGGCCTTTTTCAGGGTCGGGCATCCGGTCCGTTACGTCCCCTTCCATGCCCCCGCGCGGCGCGCGAACCAGAGCCACCTCCATCCCATGAAAGATGGTGTCAAGTTCCTTTTGATCATCTTCCGGATCGGCATCCTCTATTCACCGCTCAAGATCTTTCTGCCGATCAGCCTCACGCTGTTCCTGCTCGGTCTTGTGCGTTACGGCTACACCTACTCGACGGCGGGGATCCTGACGAACATGAGCGTGCTCCTCTGGATCACGGCCGTGCTCACATTCCTGATCGGGCTCGTCTCGGAACAGATCACCTCGCTGCTCTACCGTGAACCCGGATCGTGACACGGGTGGAGGTCCGCCCGACCGCCGCGCGCCCCTCCTGGTCCTGACCCGCAACTTCCCGCCCGTGATCGGGGGGATCGAGCGGGTGGTCCGAGAAGCCGTCCGTGCCCTTGAGCCCAGTTTCGGGGTGACAGTCATCGGTCCGCGGGGAGGCCGTTCCGAAAAGGGGGATTTCCATTACCGGGAGGTATCCCCAGAGCCCGCGAGCTGGTTTTTGGCCGCGTCGCTGCTGCGTGCAGCCTCCTCGGCCCAGAGGCTCCGTCCCGCTTGGGTTCTCGCTGGCAGCGGGATCATGGCGCCGGCTGCATGCCTGGCCGCGCGGAGGGCCGGTGTACCGGCATGGGCGTTCGTGCATGGGCTGGACGTCACGACCCGACACCCCCTGTACCAGTCCGTTTTTGTGCCCGCCCTCCGGCGTCTCGATGGCGTCCTCGCCAACAGCCGGGCAACCGCGGAGGCCGCGCAACGCCTGGGGGCGGGTCAGGGGAACATCGAGTGCATCCACCCGGGCGTGGACCTTCCGGCCGGGCCGAGCGGGGAGGAGCGGATCCGGTTCCGGCACGTCCATGGATTGCCGGCCGATGCCCGCATTCTCTTATTCGTGGGGCGGCTCACGTCCCGCAAGGGACTCCTGCCATTCATCGAACGGGCGTTGGGACCCGTGGTTGCCGGAGAGCCCCGTGCCCACCTCGTGGTCGTGGGGGCGACACCCGTCCATGCCCTGGGCCGGGGCGCACAATCCCGCTCCAGGCTCGAACAGTGTGCCCGGCGTCACGGCCTCGACGGACGGGTGCATTTTGTCGGGGCACTCACGGGAGGGTTTTTGAGCGAGGCGTACCATGCCGCTGACGTCCATGTTTTCCCGGTGCTTGACCGTCCCTGGGATCTTGAGGGGTTTGGCCTCGTGGCACTCGAAGCCGCCGCCCATGGCCTCCCCACTGTGGCCTTTGCGACCGGCGGAATCCCGGATGCGGTTTCCGTGCCGGAAAGCGGACAGCTCACCCCGCCGGGCGACTACGCGGGATTCGTCCGCGCGATACTGGATATCCTGTCCCGTCCCGCCGGTACCGGGTCCGGAGCCGCACGCCGGTTCGCGGCTGCCCACTCCTGGGCACGGTTCCGGGAGCGGATCCTGGCGCTGGCGGAGGCTCAGGCCCGGCCGCGTTGATGAGAGCGCTTCCGCTGCCGGGTGTCCCGGTGTTCCAGTTTGCGGGCAAGCGCCTCCCATACCGGTGCGAGCCCGGGGGCATCTGCCAGTCTCGCCCGTCCCCGTCCGAGCCAGCGACGGGCCCGTGCCGGATGGTGGGCGCTGAGGAGCCAGCGGGCGCCGAGAATCCAGGGCAGGGGCGTCACCGGCCGCTCCACGGCGGCGGTTTTGAGCGCTTCGAGTGCCCGCGCGAGATGCCCGAGCCGCTCGTGTTCATATCCGAGATAGATCGAGAGCAAAAACCGGTTGTGCAGGCGCAGGCTCCGCACGGATTGTGCCCGCTCGAGGAGCGTCAAAAACCGGTGGCGCGAATAGTGGCAGCGCCCGGTGAGGCCGAGAACGGCAAGATGGGTGAGGGCTGTGACCGGGTAGGCGGAAAAATGCCGGGCCCGGAAAGGGATCAGGCTCGGGCTGAGTTGAGTGCGGTGAATCCGGCCCGAAAGGAGGCACTGGTAGACATCGGCTTGTAAACCGGCCCCGACGATCCCGGATTTGCGGAGCAGGGCTATGGCCGGACCGGGGGATCCGCGCATGAACTCGACCTCGGCGAGCCCCGAGACGGCAGTTGCTGAATGCGGGTGGGTCCGGACGCCTTCCTCATAGAACCGTAGGGGATGACTCCAGAGGGCTGCCTGGTGGACGGTCAGGGTGGCCAGGAGACACCAGGCCGGCAGGGGCGCGAGCAGGGCGAGCCGTTTGAGCCTGGGTCCCGGAGGATCCGCGCGGAGCCAGCCGAGGAGGCGTGGCGTGAGCGCCCGAAGTCCATCCGCGGCCGCGATCAGGAGGCCCAGGACGGGCAGGTAGTTCCGGTGGACAAACATGATCTCGAGGGGGATAAAGGTGGATTCGAGCAGCTGGCCGATGAAAAACCATGCAATTCCAAAACTCACGAGCGGCCGCCGCTGCCAGAGCACGAGGGCGAGCGCCGCGAGGGCGACCAGAACGAGACAGGCGATTGCGGTCGAGGGCGGGTGTCCGAGGCTCCGCGAGAGCCGGAGATCATCATGGAAAAAACTGACCCGGGAGGCGGTCGGGAGAAAAGGCATGAGGAGGTAACGGAGTGCGACCCGAGACTCGGTCAGGAGCCGCTCGCCGAGCGTAAAACCGCGCCCGGCGTATCCGGCCAGGATGAACGACCGGTCGAAAACCGCAAGACTGATGAGCCCAAGGGCCAGGACCGTGAGGGCGCCGAAGTAGAGGAGGAGCAACCGCCTGACCCCGGCCGGGCCCCGGAATCGGAAGAACAGCAGTTCGCAAGCCAAGGTCAAAACAGGTGTGAGGGCCCCATTTTCCTTGCTGAATACGGCGAGGAGCGGGCAGAGGACCAGGGCAAAAAGGAACCAGGGACCTGCGGGTTG
>JAJZNM010000066.1 GCA_021852325.1 Pseudomonadota bacterium | reverse complement strand
GGTCATGAACCGGGGGGCGTGGGTTGTCTGGCTGATTTTTCTCCGGGGCTCGGCGGTTTCAGGAATGGGACTGTCTCCCGGGGAGTTTCCGCGCAGCCGGAAGAGGCCATGAGGTGCGCGCGGGTCATGACGCCCGGGAGCTTTGGGCTCATCGGGCCGTTTACCCGGACCCAAGTCGTCTGGAAGGCCCGTGTCCCGAGCGAGTGATTGCGATATGCTAGGAACTTCGGCTTGACCCTAGCCCCACCTCTTTTCCGGAGATCCTTCGCATGTCCGTATCCATGTATTCCCTTTCCGTCCCCGTTTTCACCTCCAAGCTCACCCATCTCGCTGCCATCCTCAAGAAAGGTGCCGCCCATGCCGAGGCGCGCAAGATCGATCCCGAAATCCTGGTCCAGGCCCGGCTTTATCCGGACATGTTCCCGCTGGCCCGCCAGGTGCAGATTGCGACTGACCAGGCCAAGGGCTGTGGCGCCCGTCTCGCAGGTCTCGAACCCCCCAAGTTCGAGGATGTCGAAAAGACGTTCCCGGAACTCGACCAGCGGATCGAGCGCACACTCGCTTTTCTCAAGACCTTGAAGCCGGGTGCCATCGAGGGTTCCGAAGACCGGACGATCCGGCTCGAGATGCGGGGACACACGCGCGAGTTCAAGGGGCTCGTGTACCTGCTCGACTATGTCTATCCGAACTTCTATTTCCACGCCACGACGGCGTACGCAATCCTCCGCCATAACGGGGTCGAGATCGGGAAGGGTGACTTTCTGGGTTCGGTCTGAGCCTTCAGGCGAGCGACCCGCCACAGGAGCTCCCGTGGCCAGCTGTGCACCCGAAACAGTGTGAACCGGTCCGTATCCTTCGGCCCGCGAGTGTGTCCAGGGATTCGAGGTTCCAGAGGGTGGGCTCTCCAGCCATGGGATCTTCGAGCATCTGGTTGAAGTCGCAATCGAAGAGCCGGCCGTCCCAGCCGACGGAGATGGTGTCCTGGCACATGAGATGCGGGACGGTCGCCGGGTTGAAGCTCTGGACCAGAAGCTCGAGGTAGGTTTCGTAGCGTCCCTCGCGCAGGAGCAAGTGCAGGAAACGGCTGATCGGGAGATTGGTCATGACGAGGAGCTGGTTGAAGGCGATCCCGTAGTGTTCGCCGAGTTCCGCCTTGTAGCGCTGTTCGAGTGTATGGGCCTCGGGAGGAAGGGTGGGCCCGACGGGGTTGTAGACGAGGTCGAGCGGGAGCAGGGGATCGTGTCCATAACCGAGTGCATTGAGCGCCCGGAGCGCCTGAATGCTCGGCTCGAATACTCCCTTGCCACGCTGGCGTTCGACATTTTCCTTTGAATAGCAGGGCAGGGAGGCGATGATATGGACCTCGGCGCCTGCGAGGAACGCCGCGGTCTCTTCCTGTTCGGGTTCCGAAAGCACGGTCAGGTTGCAGCGGTCGATCACATGGAGTCCGCGTTCGCGTCCCGCACGCACCAGGGTCCTGAAGTGGGGATTGAGCTCAGGTGCCCCGCCGGTGATGTCGAGCGTCCGGATCTCCCGGCTCCGGTCCATCAGGGTGATCACGCGCATGATGGTCTTCTCGTCCATGATTTCGGTGCGGAGCGGACCGGCATCGACATGGCAGTGGTGGCAGGCCTGGTTGCAGCGCTTGCCGACGTTCACCTGGAGCGTGGTGGCCACCCGGCGTCCGAGCGTGAGCCCGTGCAATTCCAGCATCTTGGGAAACGTCGGGCGTTCAGACTTGAAGACGGTGCTCATGGGTCACCGGGGTCAGAGGCATAGGATTTCAGTATAGCCCGGAGCGGACCCACGCTCCGGCTCAGGCGCGCTCATGTGCCCGGGGCCTTCCCCGATCATCCATCCGGACCGAATCGCCTGAGCGCCGAAAGCGCCACCCGGACCAGGCGGCGACCGGGCCCGGACGCGCGCCCTTCGCGCCAGCGGGCAGCGGCCCGCCGGTTGATCTCGGCATAAGTCGGGTAGGGATGGATCAGGGTCAGGATGCGGCCGACCGGAATCCCTTCCTGGATGGCGAGGGCGAGTTCCGGGATGATCTCCCCCGCATGGGGCAGGATCAGCGTGGCGGAGGCCACCCGGCCTCTTCGATCGACGCTGATTTCGGCGCACCCCGCCTCCACGCCATCCGTGACGGCTCGGTTCACGTCCCGGAGCGGGAGGGTCAGGGTCTCGAGCTGCTCAGACGGGGAGAGCCCGGGGCGGGACACACTCGCGATCTCGGGATCCGTGTAGGTGACCCGCGGCACCGGGCTTCGGTTCCAGCACAACCTGAGGAATGGGCGGAATAACGCGTTCAAGGCCGCATAGGCACCTTGCTGTCCGGCCACATGGGTGAACTGGAGTGCGCTCGTCACATCGCCCGCGGCAAAGACGCCCCGCTCCGAAGTTTCGAGATACCGGTTCGTCAGGATGCGTCCGTCCGGTTCCCGGTCCAAGTGGAGCAGGTCCCGTCCAGAGGACCTGGGCGCACGGCCCGCTGCGATCAGGAGGACATCGAACCCGATCGCTTCGAGGGTCCCGTCCGCATGGGAAACTACGAGCAACGCATGCGGGGTGGTCCCTTCGATCCGGAGTGCGCGGGTTGACGTGAGCATCCTCAGGCCTTCTTGCCTCAGGGCATCGGCGAGGATCAGGGATGCGGCTTCCGGTTCCCGGCCGAGAATGCGGGCGGCGGGCTCAACGAGGGTCACCCGGCTGCCGAGGCGTGCGAAGGCCTGGCCGAGTTCGCATCCGACCGCGCCACCGCCGAGCACCAGGAGACGTTCGGGGCAGGTCTCGAGGTCCCACACGGTTTCACTCGTGACCCAGCGGATACCCGCAAGCCCCGGCAGTTCCGGGATGATGGGCTGTGCGCCCGTCGCGACCACGAGGCTCCGGGTGGAGATCGTCTCCCCACCGACTTCAACGGTATGGGGGTTGATCAGGGTGGCTTCACCCGAGAGGACCCGCACCCCGAGGCTCCGGTAACGTCCGGCCGAATCTTCCGGCTCGATCGTGGAAATCGCGCGCCGAATGTGTTCGCGCACACCGCTGAAATCGATCGACGGCTCGCCCACGCGGATGCCGAAGCGATGGCATTCACGTATGGCCTGGGCACGGGATGCTGCACGGAGGAGCGCTTTCGAGGGGATACATCCCGTGTAGAGGCAATCCCCACCGAGACGGTGTGCCTCGATCAGGGTGACTCGTGCTCCGGTCCGGCTCGCGATCGAGGCGGCCGAGAGCCCGGCCGCTCCGGCGCCGATGATGACGAGATCCTGCCTCGGTGAGGCGGGGGTTCTCGCCCGTCGGATCTGGGGTTCCGGGGTTTTCGCTGGCATGGGGTGCACCGTATCAGGGCAGATGGCTCCGGGTGGGATCTCAGGCATCCGCCTTCTGCCCGGCGATCATATCAAAAGGGAGATACTGGATGGCCTGGCGGTACCGGGCTGGCACCGGGTCTGCAATCGCGCTATGCTGGATCCTGGGTGATGATCATGAATTGCATGAAACGCGGTCTCCTGTTACTCACACTCGCCTGTGTGGCCGGGCTCTCCGGCTGTGCGAGCCTTGCCGGTGGCCCGCCCGGATACGGGTACAACATGGGGTACGGAGGCTATGGATACACGAACGCGTACCTCTACGGCGGCGGTCTCTACGGCCTCTATGGCGGCTACGGCATGTTTTACCCGCCCTACTACGTCGAACCGGTCCCGGTCTATCCCCCCGGAGGGCTCCCTCCATCAGGAGGGCCACCGCCACCTGGGCCCGGCGGAGCTCCACCACCCCCACCCCACCCGATGCCGCCGCCGCATTTCCCGCGGCCTCCACAACCACCGCGCATGCCGGTCTGCCCCGGGGGGCGGTATACGGTTTGCCCGTGAGCCGCCCCGTCCATTTCGCCTAGCGTTCCTCCGCACCAGCCGGTTCGAACCAGGTTTCCGGTCCGTATCTCGCATGGCAGCCGTGACTGAGGGGTCAGGAGACGCCGGCGTCGGGATCCATCTCGATGGTGGAACCTGCTTTCTCGCCCGCTACGGGGATCCCGCGGGATACCCTGTCTTCTATCTGCACGGATTTCCGGGTTCGCACCGGGAAGGTGCCTTGGCCGCCAAAAGCGCCATGACGCATGGGGTCTGTCTTTATGCCATCGACCGACCGGGCTATGGGAAGAGCCATCCACGTCCGGATCTCACGCTCGCGGATTGGCCAGACTACCAGGAACATCTGGCGCGCGCACTCGGACTGACGCGTTACGGCGTGATTGCACTCTCGGGCGGTGCCCCTTATGCCTATGCAGCGGCCGATGCCGCCCCCCCGGGCCTCGCGTTCACGCTGATCCTGGGAGGACTCCCGCCACTCGTCGAATCCACAGGACGTGCGGGGCTTCCCTCGCTCATGCGTGTCCATGGCTGGATCCAGCGTGGATTCCCGGGATGGATCCGCCTTGAAGCCCGCCTCCTCGCAGGCAAGATCCGGCGTCGCCCCCACTGGCTTCTGGAGCGGGTGGAAGGCTTCGTGGCACCGGTCGACCAGGCCACGCTCAAAGACCCTGATGTGCGGCGAACGCTCATGGCCTCCTGGGTGTCAGGCCTCGAGGGCAGGGGTGCCGGGCTCGCGGATGATCTCAAGCGCTATCTCACCCCGTTCCCCGATGGATTCCAAGGTGCATTCGAGAAGCCGTTGCGGGTTCTCCATGGTGACCAGGACCGGATCATCCCGCTGGAGCGGGCCGAAGCCTTTGTAAAAAAGCTACACGGTGTCACTCTGGAAGTCCATTCAGGAGAGGGACATTTTTCGTTACCGTTGCGCCGTCAAGACACGATCTGGAAAGTCGTCCGGCAACTCATCGATGCCAGCCCGGTAATTTAGGGGTCTGGAGGGATTCTCTACCCCGCCAATCTTGGTTGCGGGGCATGAATGGGGACGAGTATCATAGATGCGATTTCCGGATTCACCATTTGGAAAGCTGGTCTGCATAACACTTTGATACCCAATGACAGCAACCTTGGAGATTTTGACATGAAGAAATACCTTTCTCTCGGCATCGCAATCGGCGCGCTGGTCATCGCCCCGCTTGCGCTTGCCGGCAACGGCACGATGACGCCCGCCCCAAAACCGATGATGCACAAGATGATGCATCACAAGATGTCGATGGCCCAGCGGCGCGCCTGGCTCAAGAAAGTGCAGATGGCACTCAACCATCACGGCGCGATGCTCAAGGCCGATGGGATGTGGGGTCCGAAGACCATGATGGCCATCAAGTCGTTCCAGATGAAAAATGGTCTCAAGGCCACCGGCCACCTCAACCACATGACCTTGGTCAAGCTGGGTCTCATGAAGGGCTGGAGCCACAAGAAAGGCTGGCACAAGAAGTAAGATCCAGCCTGGACGGGGTTTGGAAATGGGGCTCCCGACAACGGGAGTCCATGAAACCGGCGGGGTTCTCACCCGCCGGTTTTGTTTTGGACGGCGCCGCAATGCTTAGGTCTGGCAGACCGGGCAATAGAACGTCGAACGTTGTCCCGTCCGGATCTGGCGGATCAGATGTCCGCAGGCAAGGCAGGGTGCCCCCCCGCGTCCGTAGACGCGGAACACGCTGTTGAACTCGCCGGGAGTGCCATCGATCTTCCGGTAGTCACGCAGAGTGCTGCCCCCGGAATCCAGTGCTTCTAGAAGGACGGTCCGGGTCATGGCATGGAGGCGGAGGAGGCGGGCTTTTGCGAGACGGCGGCCCGGACGGTTCGGGTGGATCCCGCTGCGGTGGAGCGCCTCATTCGCATAAATGTTGCCGACCCCGGCCACGATCCGGCCATCCATGAGCAGGGTCTTGATGGCGGCCTTGCGGTGGCGCACGGTCTCGATCCAGTAGGTTTCCGTGAATTGGGCTTCGAGTGGTTCCGGGCCGAGCCGACGAAGCAGGGGATGGGCACCCGGAGAGCCGGATCCTTCAAGCAAAAGGCTGAAGCGCCGCGGATCCCTCAGGCGGAGCGCGACCGTCTCGAGCCTGAGTTGCCAGTGCTCATGGGCGAGGAGCGGTGTCTCGGGGCCTGCCAGGCGCAGTCGGCCGGACATGCCGAGATGGACGAGGAGGTAGCGGTCGCCCGTGAGTCTGAACACCAGGTATTTCCCGCGCCGCTCGAGTCCCAGAATTTTCCGCCCCGGAAGGTCCTGGGCCAGGGTTTGTGGGACCGGGAACCGGAGATGGAGTTGCAGGACATCGAGCGCAAGGATGGTCTGGCCGGCCACCTGTGGCGCGAGCGCGCGCCGGATCGTTTCAACCTCGGGGAGCTCGGGCATGCGGTTTGCGCCGGTTGGCGCGAAGCGTGAACATCCGGGGCTCGACCGCCTTCGGAAACACGAATCGCAAAGGCCGGATGCGGCTCACCAGTGCGAATCCGAAGGAATCGTGGACCAGTCGGTACACCCGTGGCCTTTTCCGGCCGATGAGGCGGATCACGATCGTTCCCAGGGGCCGCCCATGCCCTTTGGGTCCCACGCTCAGTGCGCTGGCATACGTCCAGCGCCGGATCAACCGCGCGATCCTGTCCGAACTCACCGCTTTCACCGCGGGTGTGAGATGCCAGCCGCCTTTCGCGGTGCGGTTGAGGGTGAGACCTGGGATCTCGAGAGTGGCGATACGGCTCCCGGCGGGCAGGAGCCGCGGCGAAAGCAACGGGTAGAAGCTGCCCGCCAGCCGGTAATACAGCACGTCTTCGACGAGCAGGATCCGGTTTCCCTCGCGGATGAAGCGGAGATGGCCCACCGGGTCGCGGGCTCCGAAGTCGAGTTCCTGGTGGTTGACCCAAAGGCGCATTCTCGCGGGGAGGAGCCCGATCGCGCCAAGCTTGAAGCGGGAGGCCGGATAGGCGGCATGCACGGTTTCGCCGAGACCCTCGATCAGGGACTCGAGGTTCAGGTTTTCGGCCCGCGCCCGGAAAGGGGCAACCAGCCACCACTGTCCCCCGGTCTTCCTGAAGACCACCCGGGGATGGCCGGCGAAGGCGAAAGCCAGGCGGTTGACCCGGCTCGGGGGATCTGAAAGCAACGGTTTCGCGCGTGGGACTCTGGGCCGGCCGAGCCCGAAGTGGAGCGCGAGCGCCAGCGCGAGCACAAGGAATGCGAGTCCAAGATTGATCCAGGTTTTTTGACGCATGGAAGCTCAGCGCCGCCGTCGACGGATCCAGGTCCAGAGACCCCAGCCGAAGAGCAGTGCAGGAATGAGAAACAGGAAGCCGAGGCCCAGGAGCGCTTCCTCGAGGTTCGTGAGGGTGAGTGTCCGGTCGCTCGAGCTCGGTTCATGCAACTTGAGATCAGCCGTCTGCGCCGTGAGCCAATTAAAGAGATTAAGACCCAGCGCCTGGTTGCCCCCCTCGTTCAGGAAGGCATTGGCCAGGAAGTGGGCGTCGGCGACGACAGCGACCCGGCCGGTGTCCGGATGCCCCGTGCGGGGTTTGTGGGTCAGGAGCACCCCGATCCGCAGGGGTCCGGCCCGGTCTCCGATCCTCGGATTGAAAACCAGGGTGCCCCGGAGGGAACCCGCCTCGAGCCAACTCACTGGCAGGGGCCGGCTCCTGAGCAGCGTTTCGTGGACCCAGTGGCTGTGGGGCCGGATTCCGAGCGCGCCGGCATCCGGGAACAGCGTCTCCGCCTTGAGGCTTGCCGTCACCGGGTTTGTGGGGTAGGCGGTGAGCACGAGCCAGGCGGGATTCGAGATGCCGAACAGGCGCGACGTGGCATCGACGATCACTCCTTTGTCAAGACGGATGCCGAGGGTGCGGGCGAGTGGATCCAATCCCTCAAGCGGTCCCGGTTCCATGAGCCAGAGCAGGGACCCGCCTCCATGCACGTAGCGGACGAGCGTCGCGATCTCAGATGGAAGCAAGTGGGCGGTGGGATCGGACAGCACGAGCAGGGATGTTTCCCGCGGGATCGCCTGGGTCGCGAGATCCAGGGTCTTGAGCTTGAAGCCCTCCCGTTCGAGTGCTTTGGCAAAGGCGCCATAGTCCCGAGGGCTCGTGCCCGAAATCGAGGGTTCGCCGGATCCGGTCACGAACCGCACTTCGAGGTTCTGGCTTCGTCCCAGCCGGAACAATGCATCGGTGATGCTGGTCTGGCTCAGGGTGGTGAGGTTCTCGCTGTGGCCGCCATAGCGGATCACGAGTTCCCCATCGGCCTCGATCCCGAGCTTGCGGACCTCGGCCAAGTGGATGTCCGGGTTGATGAAGTGCAGTGTGATCAACGGATCCACACGGCGGTAGCGGTTGACGAGGTGCCGGATGGCGGGTCGAAGCGGATCTTCGCGGCGCACAAAGGCCAGGATCTCGATCCGGTGAGGGAGCGAGCGGAGGATCTTGCGGCTGGTCCGCGTCAGGCTGTTGCGGCCGACGGCTGTCCAGTCGAAGGATAGCTGGATCCGGCTCGTGAGCCAGGCGGCGAGTCCCACGGCGGTGAACAGGAGGAGTGCGAAGAAGACGCCCTGTATCCGGAGCCTGCGGCGCGAGCGGGGGGTGAGTTCCACGGCCATCCCTCTCAATGTTCCAGTCGGTCGGCGTCGAGCCGCCGGATCGTGAGCGTGAGGAACAGGGCGATGAAGAGGAGATAGTAGAGGATGTCGCTCACCTTGACTTCCCCGCGCATGAATGCCGAAAAATGGTTGAGCAGGGAGACATAACGGAGAATATGGCTGCCAGGACCGTTTCCGCGTGCCGCCCAGGAGATGATCCAGAGAAAGAGGAGCAACCCGAAGCTCGAAACGGCGGCGAGGGTCGGCTGCTCGGTCAGGCTCGAAAGGTAGAGTCCGGCGGCGGCAAAAGCCGCCATCACGAGGGCGAGTCCCAGGACCCCTGAAGCCAGGAGCCCCCAGTCAAGCCGGGTCCCGAGCTCGAGCGACACCGGCATGAGGACGATGAGCGCGAGCAGGACTCCCAGGAACCCCAGGATCCCGAGGTATTTCCCGAGCACGATCTCGGTGACTCGGATGGG
Source organism: Pseudomonadota bacterium (assembly GCA_021852325.1). Taxonomy (GTDB): domain Bacteria; phylum Pseudomonadota; class Gammaproteobacteria; order JAKAQQ01; family JAKAQQ01; genus JAJZNM01. Next base: position 1,311 of record JAJZNM010000066.1, on the reverse strand, counting down.
TGACGAATACAGGAGATCCAGGGTCTTCTGCCGGCGCTCTTCACTCACGAGGCGCATGGTGAGGAGCGGGGTGAGGAGGAGCAGGATGATCGTGGCGCTTCGCAAGAGCGGCATGGCGACCAGGGCGGTCACCCCGGATTCGTGGGGATAAAGCGCGAGACGGGGCATCACGCGGAGAAACAGGTCAACCTGAAGCAGGAAGATCCACGCGAGAATGAGGCTCGCGACCGCAAGGATCACCCAGGCGAGGGGTGAGGCGAAAAACGAGCGGAGCTCCTTTTGGGCCAGCGCGCGGATCATGCCGCGACTCCCGGGGTGGCCGGAGCGACGTTGCCCCGGGTGAGGGACAGGAAGATCTCCTCGAGATTGGCTCGCTCGGGGCTCAGTGCAAAAGGGGCCCATTCCCGTCTGACCGCCTCGCGGAGGAGGTACTCGGGAAACCCGGACTCGCCCGTATGCTCGATGCGGAACATGTCATCGCTTTGTGCGCTGACCCCACTCACGCCCTCGAGCCCTTCCAGGATCCGGAGTGCGGGCGGCCGCCGGAGCCCGATCCGGTGGACCCGGCAGGCACGCGCGGCATCGAGTGTCGCGAGTTCCTGGGACAGGACGAGACGGCCCTCATGGATGATCACCACCCGTGTCGAGAGGGACTCGACCTCGGCCAACAGGTGGCTCGAGAAAATCACGCTGTGCCGGGTGCCGAGCGTGCGGATGAGATCCCGGATACTCTGGATCTGGGCGGGATCGAGTCCGACCGTGGGCTCGTCGAGGAGGAGGACTTCCGGTTCGTGCAGGATCGCCTGGGCGAGGCCCACCCGCTGCTGGTAACCCTTGGACAGGTTCCGGATGAGCCTCCTCGACATGTCCGTGAGCTGGGTTTGCTCCTGTGCGAGAGCGACCGCAGCGGGCACCTGCTTCCCCGGGATGCCATGGATGCGCGCACAGAAGTGGAGATATTCCGCAACCGTGAGTTCCGGATAGAGCGGCGGGTGCTCAGGGAGGAAGCCGAGCTTGCGCTTGGCTTCCCGGGGGGCGTTCAGGAGGTCTACGCCGGCAATCGTGATCCGTCCGGTCGATGGCGCCAGCGCGCCCGAGAGGATCCGGAGTGTTGTGCTTTTCCCGGCCCCGTTCAAACCGAGGAACCCGAGGATCTCGCCGCGACCGAGCGTGAGGGAGACGTCCTCGATGGCGGTGCGCGCACCGTAGCAGCGGGTCAGGTTCTGGGCTTCGATCAAAAGTTCAGCCATGTTGCGCAATCACCCGCTTCCCGGGGCCTAAGGTTTGATTCGACGGAAATAGACCCCGTTT
>JAJZNM010000164.1 GCA_021852325.1 Pseudomonadota bacterium | reverse complement strand
AAGGTCTGGTAGGACGAGGAGGTATAGGTGCCGTCCGGAGGGCCCACGTAGACCGGATTGCTATCGACGATGTCCCCGAGGAGGGCGGAACGGTCACGGAACGGGCCGTTCGGCTGTGCGTCGGCGGTATCGCCCACGAGGTAATCCAGCACGGCCTGGCCGTAGGTTGCGATATTGTCACTGAACTGGGATTGCTCGCTCGTGGAGAGCGTATTCCACAAGGTTTCGAGATCCGTCTGCTGGGTCGTCGAAAGATCGGCCCAGGTAAAGGGGACTCCTGCGCCGGCGCCGCTCGCGGCATCGGGGTTCCAGGTTGCGACCGTGCGGGTCTGCCAGCCGGTCCCGGAAAGCGCCGAGCCAAGCTCGCTCGCGGCGCTCCAGAGAGCCCCGGTCTGGATGTTCACGGTGCCGCCAGATGAGACGGGAAACGCTTGGAGTTCACCGGTCCAGTCCGCGTACGGGAGCGCGGCTGAATCGAACTTGGCCTGATAGACAACGGTTCCGGTGTTGAGGGACGTGGAGTTGACCGAGGCGGCTGTGGTGCTCACGTTGTTCACGTTGATCGCGCCGAAGATGGTCTCGAGGTCGTTGGTCACGGCTTCGGGACTCACGCCCGGATAGTAGTTGGAGGTGCCGCCCGCGAGAGCCATGGCCTTGAGGGTGGCCGCGGCGGCCGGGTTGAGTTCCGGATCCACGCCCGCGCCCATGCCGACGATATAGGTCGTGATCTTGGCGTTCTTGAGGTCCGTGAGCTCGGTAATCGTATCGCTGAGTGCCTGGTCGTTGGTCGAGGCGAGCGTCGTGGTGTCGCCCGCCAAGACATCGCTCGCGAAGGAGGAGTCGGTGGTCGAGACGGTTCCGCCACTGGCCAGGTTGAAGGTGGCCGACTCTCCAAATCCGACAGCCGAACGGGAGCCGAGCGGCGGCCAGACCGCGCTGCTCAGGTCTTCGGTCGGCAAGCCGTCGGTGATGAGCACCACGTTCCGGCTCGCTGCACAACCCGTATTCGACACCGGGGCATCCGAACCCGTGTAGTAGTCGTAGGCGCCTTTGAGGATGCCCGCGATCGGGGATTGCACTGCGAGCGCCTTGATTTCCGGGGTCGACGAATCATTGGTTTCCGGCGCGAGGTACGGGGTAAACCGCTGGATATAGCATTGGAGCTCGGTCAGGCCACTGCAGCCAGTGGCCTCGGTATAGGATTCGATCGGCAGGAGGAGGTTGCCGTTGTTGGATGCAGCATTCGAGTCGTATCCGAAGCCCCGTTCGGCGTAGAGCACTTGGCTGCTATGGGGGATGTAGCCCGCATTGGTCGGGTTGGTCTCGAGGCTCTCGCCACCCGGAATCGAGGAGCCGTACGACGTCGACACCTGGTTGTTGTTGTAGTTGGAAAGCGTATAGTTCGAATAGATGAGACTGCCGAGACAGTAGTTGCCGTCACTGCAGTAGGGACCATTGTAGTTGATGAAGACGCGGCTGAATTGGCCCTGTCCGGCGTAGAGGACATCGTTGATGGTGGGATTGTCCGAAGTCGAAAGCGTCGAGATGTAGGGATCGGCGAGCAGCGCTGCCGGATCACTGAGGACCGTTGTCGCTGCGATCGCTGTGCACGAGGCCAGGGTTGATTCATAGCAGGGATTCGGATGCCAGTTGCCGCCATCGGCAGGGGGGGTTGCGGTGCTCGTTCCGAACGTGAATCCTCCGGGCTCGCTCATCATGTAGAGCCAGGTGGCATTGGTTGACGAAGCGCCGGCCGAATAGTCCATGAGGCCCATGTCGAAGTTGGCCGCATAGTAGGAGATGACCTGGCTCAGCGCGGCCTTGGCCACATTGAGCCGGCTTGCCGAGTTGTCGTATTCATCGCCTGGGTTTGAACAAACGGGATTGGAGGAACTGCCGGTGACGGTGTAGGGGGCAACCCCGGTGCTATTCGCGGGAATGCAGGGCGGGGTGAAGCCGGACGGGACCGTGTAGTCGGTCGGTGAGCTCGAGCCTGCGAGCGCGGAAACCGCCCCGGATCCCGTCATGATGGCCCCATCGAGGTCGCCATCCATGGACTCGGAGTTGGCCACGGCCAGGAGGACCTCGGGGTGGGTCGGGTTGACGAGCGTGAGCGGGACGTTCGAGATCGAGATCGTGGGAACGGCGGCCTGGGCCACGGGTACCTGAAACCAGATGAAGCAGTCGACCACGAGAGCGATGATCAGGCGACGGGTCAGCGAGGGTTGAGGCTGCATGGGATCTCCATCCGGATCAGGGCCGGTACGTTTCCTGGACGACAGCCACCGCGTTGGCGCTGCCACCCGTTGCCCAGGCGGTAATTTGGAAGGTTCGTGGAACACTGTTCACGCCGTAGGTGGCGCCCATGGCCGCCAGGTTGTCTCCCGGGAGCGGGGTGGTTGGTAGTTCCACCATGAAGACTTGGGGCTCGCTTGCGTAAAGCAACTGGCCGCCATCGAAGCTGAGCCCGCTGGTCGTGACCGAAGGATCGTTGAATGGATAGGTCTGGTTGTAGGTTGAGCTGACACCGCTCGACCAGAAGGCATTCGACGTGAAATCGGCGGTGCTCGCCGTGGGATTCGTCGAGGCATAGATCGAGAATGGTCCATCGATGGCCGGCGCGGTTGCGCTCGGGATCGGAATCACGGACAGGTTCGAGAGCCAGACCCCGGTTCCGTTCACGGCATCGGAAGCGGCCGCGATCGCGCGCTCCTTCTCGCGGAGATTGTGGGCCATACGCTGCTCGAGCGTCACTCCCTCCATGAGCGTCACCCCGAGGATCGTGAGCACGACCAGAAAGACCAGGGCCGTGACCAGGGCAAATCCTTGCGGCTGCTGTGCGGTCGGGTGGGAGAGTGGTCGCATGGGTCTAGTCCGAAATCAGGTTTTCAAGGGCGATGTCGCGCACCACCACGACCCGGAGATAGCGGTCGGGGGTGGCCGGCCAGTCGGCGAGGGTATAGCCCAGGAGGTTGTAGTTCCTCTGGGCTGGCTTGGACAGGACGTCTCCGAGATCGCCCTCGGGGGCGGCGGCATCTCCGCTGGCCATGAGGAGAGCGACCTGGATCGCCTGGATCTGGCTGTAGGTCACGACTTTCGCAGGGGTCACATAGCCCGTGACGGAGCCATCCCCGAGTGCATCGATCCCGAAACGGACCATCATGTATTCCACGTTGTTCACGAGCGGCACATAGTTGCCGAAGGCATTGCCATCGACCGTCGTGATCCGGCTTCGGCATTCGAGCTGGTTGGTCAAGGTATCGACTTTCCATTCGTCGGTCGCGATCGCGCCCATGGGAATCAGCTGGCCGAGGCAGTTGCTGAGGGTCCCATCCGACTGGAAGCTCACGGCGAACCCATAGGGGGGGGCTGGACTGCCATGCCAGGTCCCGATGATGAGCGGATTGCTCGGGGTCGCGAGAAAAGCGACCGGATCCGCCTCATTGTCCGGAATGATCGTGAACATCTGGCTCACCGGAATCGAGAGATTCCAGCGGTAGCCTGCCTGCCGGATATCGGTCGTGAGGAGCGTCACGGCGAGACGCACATTGTCATCGAGCGTGGCTTCGGCCCGCTGGGCAACCGAGCCCTCCTCATTGCTGATGTAGACGGTCGCAAGCCCCATGACCAAAAACAACGTGAGGGCCATCGCGATCAAGAGTTCGATGAGGCTCAAGCCCCGCTCGGCTGTCCTGCGCTTCATGGCTGGTATACCGTGCTGTAGGATGCCGTGGACTGTTTTTGCCCGTTCGGCGTGACCGTGCTCCAGGTAACCGTGACCACGATCGGCGTGTCGCCAGTGCTGGAGCAGGGTACCGCACACTGGATCTCGGCAGTCGGGTCCGGCAGATTGTTCTCCAGTGTCTCGGCAAAGCTCCAAAGATCGGCCTGGGCCTCTTCCGAAGGTGAGCAGGCCGTGGTGACCGATTCGCAGAGATTGCCCGGCGCACTCGTCGGCAAGGACGAGATGATATAGTCGCCCGCCTCGACCCCCGCCGGATTGGCGGCCATGAGCGATGTAATGTTTTCACCGTCAATCGCGGCAAGCCCTTGAAGCGAGGCAACCTGGTTGGAACGCAGTCCCGCCGTGATCATGGCGGCGAGACCCAGGAGGCCGACGGCGACCACGACCATGGCCACGAGCGCTTCAATCAGGCTGAAGCCGTCCGGGATCCGGAAGGGGGTTTTGCGGTTCATGAGGTGGGGCAGGGTGCGCCGGGTTCGGCTGCCGTGGGCTGCCCGCCCGGACCTAAGGCGAGACAGCGGGTGAGATACGTCTGTACCGGGGAATCTTCTAGGGTGAACGTTCCGCCGGTGAGCTCGGAGGGAACCAGGATGCCGAGCGGGGTGAAGCTCACACTCTGGTTCGTGCTGAAAGGGGTGCTCGCAGTCAGGGTATCGCTGCTGGAAAAGCCGGTATGGGCACGGATGAGGTCGCTCGCCGAAGGTACCTGGGACGCATTTTGCGGGTTGCGATAGATGATCCAGCCCGCAGACCAGGGCCCGTCCGAGCAGTCGGTCCCATTGCTGCTCGCGCAAACGGTGACCTCTTGGCCCCGCTTGATGTCTTCACGCCGCGCGAGCATGAGGGAGGTTGCAAATCCGTTCATTTCGGAAGCCATCCGGTTTTCGGTCATGAACTCGGTATAGTTCGGAACGGCGATCGTGACCAAGATCGCCGCGAGCGCCATTACGACGACGAGCTCGAGGAGGGTGAGTCCGGCCATGCGCGGTTTCATGGGACGTATCATAGCCAAGGCTTGAGGCTTCCCGCGGGATTTCTGACGAACGGCGCATTCTGACCGATGAAAGGCATGCTAAGAGATTGATTCCCAAGGGCGTAGAGCCCACGCGGCACGGCAAGTCCAGGTTCCTTGCGCCCCCGTCGGAGAGCCTCAGGCTGCCCCAGACGGGTACGGGCCAAGGCCACAAGGCTTTTTGGGTCCCGGGACTCTATAATGATGGGACCCATGAATCGGGATGTGCCCGGATGACTGATTTGATCCAGCGGGATCGAGCCGGGGTGAGCCTCGCTCACCGGGTTGATGCCCGTGTGGAGGTCGTGATGGAGTCTCCAGGATGCCGGATCCGGGTTTGAGCCTGCAAAATCGTGACCGCTGGCCCGCCCAGGGCACGCCGGTCATTGAAAACCCGAAGTTCCAGGTCCGTAACCTCAACTTCTATTATGGTTCCTTCCATGCGCTCCACGAGATCAGCCTGGATATCCCGGAAAAAAAGGTCACGACCTTCATTGGTCCGTCCGGTTGCGGAAAAACCACGCTGATCCGCTGTTTTAACCGTATTTTCGAGCTACACCCCGGGCACCGGGCAAGCGGCGAGATCCTCCTCGATGGAGAGAACATCCTGGGCAAGGGGCAGGATGTACATGCGCTCCGCGCGAAGGTGGGGATGGTTTTCCAGAAACCGACTCCGTTCCCGATGTCGGTCTATGACAATATCGCCTTTGGCGTGAAACTTTACGAACGCCTTCCGCGCCGGGCGATGGACGACCGGGTCGAGTGGGCCCTCAACAAGGCAGCCCTCTGGGATGAGGTCAAAGGCAAGCTCCTGGACAGTGGAACCCGGCTTTCCGGGGGGCAGCAGCAACGGCTCTGCATTGCCCGGGCCATTGCCATCCGGCCCGAAGTGCTGCTGCTCGATGAACCCGCCTCGTCCCTGGACCCCTATTCGAGTCTCAAGATCGAGGCCCTGATCACCGAGCTCAAGGCCGATTACACGATCGTCCTGGTTACCCACAACATGCAACAGGCCGCGCGGGTCTCCGATTATGCGGCCTTCCTGTTTATGGGTGATCTCATTGAGTACAAGGATACGGATACCCTTTTTACGAACCCGAGTTCGCAACAGACTGATGCCTATATTACGGGACGCTATGGTTGAGAAATGCTGTATTTTTTGAATATTGACGAAATTCGATTACATTTTGACATTTATTCATGATATTGGCGATTTATCCAAAATACACGCCAAGTTGACATCACGTTGACATCGTGTCCGGCGAACGTTAGACTGACGAGTCTAAAAATTTACGGGGTTGGACATGCACGACCCAAAACAGGCCTTTCTGATCGGTGTTCGACGAGGTGGCGGGCTTCGGGAGTCGCTCCGTGAGCGACTGATCCTCGTAGCTCTTCTCGCTCTGCCCGCCTTTTTCTTCTGGCACCTCGCCATCGACTGGTCCAAGTCCGTCTCCTCTCCTCCAGACCGCCTCTTTGCCGGTCCCACCCTTGATCCGATTCACGGTCATAACGTTGAGACGCTGACTGCGCTCTATGCAGCCTACGGATACCATTGGCCCCCCCACCGGCTTGTGCCCGCCATCGACGTGGCCCACTTGCCGACCGGCCTCTCGACGCTCCCGGTGCATCAGAAAAAAGTATTGTTTCTCAAGACGTTGCTGCCGATCATCTTGGCAGCGGACCAGAGGATCACCCGCGAAAGGCACTTTCTTTTGGGTTTTTTCGCCCGCTACCGGAAGCGGCCCGGGATCGTGGAATCGAAATCCTTCACCGTGGCCCGGGAACTCGAGGCAGACTACCGGGTGACGGGCTCCCTGGCAAAACCCGCCGTCCAGGAACGTCTGCTTTCACGCGTGGATGTGGTGCCAGCCGTTCTCGCACTGGCCCAGGCTGCCAAGGAAAGCGGGTGGGGCACTTCCCGGTTTGCACTGCGGGGTAACGACCTCTTTGGCATGTGGACCAGTGATCCTTTTGCCGGCATGGCTCCGCGCGCCCTGCGGAAGGATCCGACCCATTACGTGCGGGTGTTCGCGAATCTCCGGAGTTCGGTTCGCCACTATCTCAGGGCAATCAATACCCGCCGGGCTTTCGCGGCCTTCCGCGCCATCCGGGCCAGGATGCGTCGTGCCGACCATCCGCTCAACCCGGTCCTGCTCGCCCAAGGTCTCGACCTTTACTCCCAACAGGGCGAAGACTACGTCCTGTCGATCCAGCAGATGCTTCCCACGCTGGACAGTCCCGCCCATCTCGGTCGGCTGTCCCTCATCTCACCCCGTGTATTGGCCGATCTCATCGTCCAGAAACGGGGGCGGCAGCGTGCGGGCAAGCTTTCGACCCTGGCGCGGGTGGCGATGATCCGGGTCCATCACCCGCATTTCTGACAGTCGATCCTTGAGGCCGGGATCCGGCCCCAAACGCACGTCCAGCGGGCGTCTCGAGACTGTCCGGGGGTTCCCGGTAACAGGTATCATATTGAGAACCTTGGGGGGGTCCCCCCGGGACACATGGTTATCTTTCGAGGTGCCCCCGAACATGATCCGACCCAGAACTCGATACCAGAAGTCGATGGGACTCGCTGTCTTGGCCGTCTCCCTGTGCACGATCCAGCCCGCCCTGGCGAGTAGCTATCTCAATCTCAATGTGAGCGATCATGCGGCACGGGTGAGCCTCGGAACGGATCTCACCTCCTCCGGACTCGTCGGCAGCGTGGGTTATTTCACACACTCGGCACGGGGGAGCGTGGCCGATGCCGGGTTGTCACTCGTGGCCAATGCCAATCCCGGCGGACACGCGATCTGGGTCGGGCTCGGCGCGCGCGCGCTCTTTGTCGATGCGAGCCTCGTCCATAAAAGCGCCACGGCGCTCGGCCTCGGTGCATCGATCAATACGACCTGGATCGGGTATAACCGCATCGGGGTGGGCGGACATGTGTACTATGCGCCTGCAGTCACCTCCTTCGGCATGGCCCGGAGCTATCTCGAGTATGAGGCGCGTGTCGAGTATTACCTGCTCCGTCACGGGCGGGTGTATCTCGCTTATCGGCACATCGGGGTTTCCTATGCCGGAACGCCGACGCTGACCTTGGACAGCGGACTTGATGTAGGCTTCCGCATCTCTTTCTGAACGGACATGGCCGGTCATAGCAAGTGGGCCAATATCCAGTACCGCAAGGGATCACAGGATGTCCGGCGGGGACGGCTTTTTACCCGCATCATCCGGGAAGTGACGAGTGCGGCACGCCATGGAGGAAGGGATCCGGCCAGCAACGGGCGGCTCAAGCTCGCGATCGAAAAGGCGAATGCCGCGAACGTCCCCAAGGACACCATCGAACGGGCGCTCCGGCGCATGCAGGGCGTGGAGGCGGGGGATGGACTCGAGGAGGTGCGCTACGAGGGGTATGGCGCGGGCGGCGTGGCGATCCTGATCGAGTGCCTGACGGATAACCGCAATCGAACGGTTTCCGAGATTCGTCATGCCTTTTCCAAGCACGGCGGCAATCTCGGCGCTGATGGTGCGGTTTCCTACCTGTTCCGGCGGGTGGGACTGCTCCGCTTTGCTTCGGGAACGAATGAGGAGCGTCTCTTCGAACTCGCCTTGGATGCCGGCGCCGAGGATGTCGAATCGGGATCGGATGGGACCCTGACCGTGATCGTCGACCCCGAGAATTTCGAGACGATCCGGTCAGCGCTTCGAGCGGCCGGATTCATGCCGGAGACCGCCGAGATGACGCAGCTGGCCTCGATCCGGGTACCGGTCGAAGGCGAGGCGGGTATCGCGGTCCTCAAGCTCTTGAACGCCCTCGAGGAACTCGATGACGTCCAGAATCTCTACTGCAACGCCGATCTCCCCGACGCGCTGGTGCGCCAGTTCCAGGATACGCCGTGATCCGCATCCTCGGTCTCGACCCGGGATCGCGCCACACGGGTTACGGAGTGATTGAGATCTCCGGGATGGGAGCCCGGTTGCTCGTCTGCGGGGTCGTGGACAACCCGGCCATCGATCCCCTGCCGGACCGGCTCGCGCGCATTCACCACGAGATCAGGGAGGTGGTCGTGGCCTGGACGCCCGCCGAGGTCGTTGTGGAAAAGGTCTTCGTGCACCGCAATGTTCATAGCGCCCTCGTTCTGGGGCAGGCGCGGGGTGCGGCCTTGGCCGCTGTCCTGGATCAACCGGCTCCACCGGTTCTCACCGAATATTCGCCCCGCGAAATCAAGCAGGCAGTCACGGCCTACGGGGCTGCCCAAAAAGCGCAAATCCAGAAAATGGTGGCCCTGCTGCTTGGACTGACCGGGCTCCCGTCGGTGGATGCGGCGGATGCGCTCGCCGTGGCCCTTTGCCATGCCCATCAGCTCCGGTGGCGACGCCTGAACCGCCTGGCCGGTGGGACATGATCGGATCTTTGCGTGGCCGGATCGTCCACAAGGTCCCGCCGCGGATCGTCGTGGAAGTTGCGGGCGTGGGCTATGAAGTCGAGATGCCGCTCCTGTCGGCCCTCCGCCTGCCGCCGGTCGGATCTGATGCCTTCCTGATCATCCACGACCTGGTCCGGGACGAGGGCACCCTTCTTTATGGATTCGTGGACGAGGAAGAGCGGGTGTTGTTCCGTCTGCTCCTCAGGGTCAATGGCATCGGGCCCAAGGTGGCCTTGGCGATCCTCTCGACCCTCCCCGTCGGCGAGTTTGTGCGGCTCATCCGGGACCGGGATGCCGCCTTGCTGACCCGCGTACCGGGAGTGGGTAAAAAAACGGCCGAACGCCTTGTGCTCGAGCTCAAGGACCGGGTCCAGGACCTGGCCCCGGCCGCCCACCCGGCCGAGACGGGCGCGGGCCGTGACGAGGCTGCCTCCGCCCTCATCGCTCTCGGGTATCGCCGGGAAGAGGCAGACCGCCTCCTGGCCCGTCTGGATCCCGCACTGCCGGCCACGGAACTCATCCGGGAATCGCTCAAACTCGCGCTGGGGGGGCAAGGCTGATGGAACCGGTTTCGTCTTCCGCCCAGGACACTCCGCAACCCGATTTCGAACAGGGCCTGAGACCGCGCACGCTCGCCGAATACATCGGTCAAAATCGAGTGCGGGAACAGTTCGAGATTTTCATCGGTGCCGCCCGCAAGCGTGGCGAGGCGCTCGACCATGTCCTCCTCTATGGGCCTCCGGGTCTCGGCAAGACCACCCTGGCCCACATCATCGCGCATGAGCTCGGCGTGAACATCCGGGTGACTTCGGGGCCGGTCCTCGAGCGCCCGGGTGATCTCGCGGCACTCCTCACGAATCTCGAACCGCGGGACATCCTGTTTGTCGACGAGATCCACCGCCTGCCGGCTTCAGTCGAGGAGATCCTCTACCCTGCGCTCGAAGACCGCGCGCTCGACATCATGCTCGGAGAAGGTCCGGGTGCGCGGTCGATCCGGATTCCGCTCCACCCCTTCACGCTCGTCGGGGCGACCACCCGAGCCAACCTCCTGTCGCCCCCGTTCCGGGACCGTTTTGGCGTAACCGCGCGGCTCGAGTTCTATGACGTGAAGGACCTGGCCGCGATCGTGACGCGATCAGCACGGCTCCTCGCGATCGGGATCACGGACCCGGCCGCCTTGGAAATCGCA
>JAJZNM010000078.1 GCA_021852325.1 Pseudomonadota bacterium | reverse complement strand
GCCGCAGGCTCGGTGGCTGTCCGACCGGGGAGGTGCGCCTGACGCCGGGGTTCCGGCTGCCGGCCCGCTTCGTGATCCATGCCGTAGGACCGGTCTGGCGGGGAGGGGGACAGGGTGAGCCGGAATGCCTGACACGGGTCTATGCGCGGATCTTTGCCTCTGCCCTGGAGCAGGGGTTCAAGACGCTTGCGATCCCCTGTATTTCAACGGGTGCCTATGGTTTCCCCAAGCCCTTGGCCTGCGAGCTCGCGTTCCGCGTGCTCTCAAGCCATGAAGACCGGCTCACCCGGATTCTCGCCGTCGTGTTCGACCCGGAAAACGAAGCGCTCTACCGGGAGCGTGTGAGGTCTTGTGAGCGGAGATCCTCAGACCAGTAATTGTCGCGCTTCTGCTGCCGAGGCTTCCGCGCTCTTCTCTGGAGTGGGCGGGAGCTTCATGCCGATTCCAACCGCCGGCCGCTGTCCCACGCGCTCGAGCCAGGCCGCCAGCGCATCGAGCCCCGTGAGCGGAATGCCCGACCAGTCGTGGGCCAGGATCCAGGGATAGGTGGCGATGTCTGCGATCGAGTAGTCTCCGCCACCAAGATAAGGAACCTGTTTGAGCCTCTGGTCGAGCACTTCGTAGAGTCTCCGGGTTTCCCGCTGGTAGCGTTCGATGGCGTAGGGGATCTTCTCGGGTGCGTAGCGGTAGAAGACGTTGGCTTGTCCTTGCATGGGGCCCACGCCGGCCATCTGGAAGCACAGCCATTGGAGGACCACGGAACGGCCACGGGGATCCGCTGGCAGGAGCCTTCCCGTCTTCTCGGCAAGATAGACCAGGATCGCTCCTGACTCGAAGATCGCAAAGTCACCCGCGCTCCGGTCGACCAGCGTCGGGATGCGGCCATTGGGATTGAGTGCGAGATAGGCGGGATCCTTTTGCTCATGCTTCGTGAGGTTGAGCGCATGGAGCACATAAGGCAGCCCGAGTTCCTCAAGGGCGATCGTGATCTTGCGTCCATTGGGCGTGGGCGCGGTATAAAGGTCATACATGGGATACCCCCCGTGCTGGATGGCTCTTGTGCATCAATACCGGGTCGCCTGACGCAACTCCCGAAGGTAGGGCTCGAGCTCCCCTGGATCCTGCGCCTTCTCGATGAGACTCGAGCCCACGATCACGCCGTCTGCGCCCGCCTCGAGCATGCGCCGGATGTCTTCCGGTTTCGAGATCCCGAAACCAATGAGCGCCGGCGGCGCCCTGAAATCCCGGAGCCGTGCGAGGAGCTCGGCGGAAGGGCGTCCGGCAGCGGTTTCCGTTCCGGTAATCCCACTGCGGCTCACCACATAGGTATAACCCCGGCTGTGGCGTGCAATTTGCGCCAGTGTCGGATCCGGCGCGTTGGGTGGCGCGATCAGGATCGGGTCCACTCCCTGGGCATGCGCTGCGGCGGAAAAGGGTCCGATCTCGCTCACCGGGACATCGGCTACGAGTACCGAGTCGACTCCGGCTTCCCGGACGGCCGCATAGAAAGCCTCAAGCCCCGTGCGATACACCAGGTTCGCATAGACGAGGAGTCCGATCGGCAGATCCGGGTGTTCGGCCCGGATGGCGGTCACGGTGGTGAGATGGGAGGCCCGGCAGGCTCCCCGTGCGAGGGCCGTATGGGATGCCGCCTGGATCCGGGGTCCATCGGCGATGGGATCCGAGAACGGGAACCCGAGCTCCAATGCATCTGCGTACTCGAGCAGGGGGCGGATCCACTCGAGAGTGGTCTCTGGACTCGGATAGCCCAACACCGCGAATGGGACGAATGCCGCGCGGCGATCGTCCCGGAGTCGAGCGAAGAGGGTCTCATAGCGGGTCATGGCGAGCGCCTTTGGAGATGGGCCTCCACATGGGTGAGATCCTTGTCCCCCCGTCCGGACAAGTTGACGAGGAGGGTTCCCGGGCCCTCTCCGTTTTCTGCCATCCGCAGGCAGTAGGCCAGCGCGTGTGCCGACTCGAGCGCCGGAATGATGCCCTCCTCGCGCGACAGGCGGGTGAAGGCCTCGAGGGCTTCGGTGTCGGTGGCCGAGACGTAGTCGACGCGGCCGGTTTCGCGGAGATGGACATGCTCGGGGCCGATGCCGGGATAGTCGAGGCCCGCCGAAATCGAATGGGATTCGAGGATCTGGCCTTCGGCGTCGGTCAGAATCAGGGTTTCGGAGCCATGGAGGATGCCCGGCTGGCCGCGGGCGATCGTGGCGCCATGCCGTCCGGTCTCGAGTCCCTCACCCGCTGGCTCGACCCCGACGAGGCGGGTTTCGGAATCGTCCAGGAACGCCCTGAAGATCCCGATGGCATTCGAGCCGCCGCCGACACAGGCGATCACGGCATCGGGCAGCTGCCCCGTCTCCGCGAGCATCTGGGCACGTGCCTCGTCGCCGATCACACGCTGGAACTCGCTGACCAGGGTCGGGAAGGGGTGGGGACCGGCCACGGTGCCCACGAGGTAGTGCGTGTGGTCGTAGCTCGCCGCCCAGTCCCGCAGGGCCTCATTCATGGCGTCTTTGAGCGTCGCGCTCCCGGTATCGATTGGAACCACTTCAGCGCCGAAAAGCTTCATGCGGAACACGTTGGGCGCTTGCCGTTCACAGTCCCTTTTGCCCATGTAGATCCGGACCGGGATCTTGAAGCGGGCGCCCGCCAGGGCGACGGCGACCCCGTGCTGCCCGGCGCCGGTCTCGGCAATAACGCGTTTTTTGCCCATCCGTCGTGCGAGGAGCATCTGGGCCAGCACCTGGTTCGTCTTGTGGGCGCCGCCGTGCAGGAGGTCCTCGCGCTTGAGGTAGACCTCGAGTCGCGATCCCTTGAGGAAATTGGCGCAGCGGGTGATGGGTGTGGGCCGGCCCGCAAAGTGCTCGAGCAGGCCCGAGAGCTCGGAGCGGAAACCCGGATCGGCACGGGCGGAGATGAAGGCGGCTTCGAGTTCATCGAGTGCCGGGATCAGGATTTCCGGGACGTAACGCCCGCCCCAGCGCCCGAATCGGCCTGGCCGTGTGGGTCCTGTCGAGCGGTCTGGAATGCTCATGTCGCGACTCCACGTCGAGGAGGGTAGGTATCGAGCCGGTTCAAGAGCCGGCTGAGTGCTTCTGGGTCTTTCACCCCGGGGGCTTTCTCGACACCCGAGTTGATGTCGATCATCCAGGGGTTCAAGGCGAGAGCCTGGTCGAGGTTGTCAGGGTTGATACCCCCTGCCAGGATAGCTGCTTCGAGCGCGGGCCAGCGGCTTGCGTTCACGGGGTCGAATGGCACGCCCGTGCCACCAAAGGTGGTGGGCGTGCGCGAGTCGAGCACGAGACGGTCCGCCGCGAAGTCCCTGGCGCGGACCGGCGCATGATCCCAGGGCAAGGCTTTCCAGATGGTGACCTGGGCCGGCAGCTCCGCCCGGAGCGCTTCGATGAGGCTCCGCGACTCCCCGCCATGGAGCTGGATCGCAGAAAGCTCCAGTTCACGGACGGCCTCCAGCACGAACGCAGGCTCCGGATCCTGGAAAATGCCCACCCAGAGAAGCGGTGCGGACGACCGGACTGCCCGTGCCGCCTCAAGCGTGAGCCGACGCGGGGAACGGGACGTGAGGTTGAGTCCCCCATGCGTTGCACCGAGGCGAAACGCGGTTTTTGCATCCTCGCCTCGGGTGAGGCCACAGATCTTGATCTGGCCGCGGCGCAGCGTCCGCGCCAGGAGCTCGACGCGCGGAGCCTGCATCAGGGCGCTGCCGACCAGAAAGCCATCGACCTTGGGTGCGAGTGTCAGGATGTCCTGCCGGGTCGCGATGCCAGATTCCGTGATAACCGGAATTCCGGCGGGTACCCGGGGTGCGAGACTATGGGTGGTGGCGAGGTCCACGGCCAGGGTCTTGAGGTCCCGGTTGTTGATCCCGATGAGGTCCGCACCGAGGGCCAATGCCCGTTCGAGTTCATGCTCGTCATGCACTTCGCTGATCACATCGAGCCCGAGTTCGCGCGCGAGAGCCAGGCAGTCACGATAGCATCCGTCCGGGAGCACCGACAGCATGAGGAGGACTGCATCGGCGCCAAAACGTCGTGCCTCGAGGACTTCGTAGGGGTCGACCAGGACGTCCTTGCGGAGCAGGGGCAGGTGGGTGCGTGTCCGCCAGGCGGTCAGGTCATCCAGGCTGCCCTGGAAGAAGCGGGCTTCAGTCAAAACCGAGACCGCATGCGCCCATTGTGTATACACGCCGGCCAGCTGGTCAATATCCAACTCGCCCGCGAACGGGCCATGAGAGGGAGAGGCCCGCTTGCACTCATAGATGAAAAGATGCCCGGGTTCTCTGAGGCGCCTCTGGAGGGGACGGTTCCCGGGGACGACGTCCTTCTGCAGCGCGGCCCACGTGAGTTTCCGGCGTTGCTCAGCCACGACGGCGCGCTTGTGCTTGATGATCGCCTCAAGCACCATGGGCGATTTCCTGTGCAGCCAGAAGATGGGCCTCCGCGCGGCCCGTGCGGAGGGTTTCGTAGGCGGATTCCAGCCCCTCGCGCAGGCTCGATGCCCGGCCGGCGATCCAGAGCAGGGCACCCGTATTCAAGGCGACCGACCAGGCGTATGCCGGGCGTCCCGATCCCTGGAGCAATACCCTGAGTTCGTGTGCGTTGGATTCCGGGTCCGACCCGGCCAGTGCCTCGAGGGGGAAGTGCGGGACGTCGAGGGACGCGGGATCAAGGGTGAGGGTTTCAACCTGGCCGTCCCTGAGGATGGCCATCTCGGTGGGCCCATGGAGAGCGATCTCGTCGAGTCCCGAACCATGGACGACCAGGGCGGCCTCGGTGCCGATCCGCCCAAGCGCTTGCGCCATGGGCAGGATCTGTTCCGCATCGTAGACGCCGACCAGCTGGAAGGGTGGGCGCGCCGGGTTGACCAGGGGCCCGAGAAAATTGAAGAGTGTCCGGATGCCGAGCGCACGCCGCACCGGCATGGCATGCCGGAGTCCCGGATGGTAGCCCGGCGCGAACAGGAAGCAGAAACCGGCCTCATCGAGAGAGCGCCGGGAGTGCTCGGGGGTGAGGGTGGAGGGAATGCCGAGTTGCTCGAAGACCTCAGCGGAACCGCTCCGCGAGGAGACCGAGCGGTTGCCGTGTTTCGCGATTGGCAGGCCGCAGGCCGGAGCCAGGAAGGCCACGGCGGATGAAATGTTCAAGGTACCCTGGCCGTCACCACCGGTTCCGCAACTGTCGCCGAATACATAGTCCGGTCGCGGGAAGGGTTGTGCCGACTCCAGGAACACCCGTGCGGCCGAGGCGATTTCCGGACCGCTTTCCCCCTTGATGCGGAGGGCGATGAGCAAGGCCGCGAGTTGCGCAGGATCCAGTTCACCCGCGACGAGTCGTTGAAACGCGCCAGCGGTTTCACCGGGCTCGAGATCGGCACCGGCCATGAGTTTTTCGATGATCGGGCGGAAGTCCATGGCCGTCCGGTCAGCGGTGATGCATGAAGCCGTGTGCGAAATCCATGATGCGCGCGATGAGGACTCGGCCTTGTGGGGTGAGAATCGACTCCGGATGGAACTGGAGCCCGATCAGGGGATCAGTTGCATGGCTCATCGCCATGGGGATCTCACGTCCCTGATCGATCGACCAGGCCCGCAGCCGGAACCCGGGAGGCGGGGTCTCGACAATGAGCGAATGATAGCGTCCGGCCGTGAAGGGCGAGGGGAGTCCTTCAAAAATGCCTTCACCGTCATGGAATACCGGTGCCGGCTTGCCATGGACCAGGGCTTGGGCCTGGCCTACGACCCCTCCGAGGGCGGAGGCGAGTGCCTGGTGTCCGAGGCAGATGCCGAGTGTCGGGATCCGTCCTGCGGTTGCGCGGATGAGCCCCGAAAGGCATCCGGCATCATCCGGGTGGCCCGGCCCGGGTGAAAGCGCGAGGAGGGTCGGCCGGATTTCACCGAGTCGGCGGAGCAGGTGGTCCTCGGGGGTGTCGTTGCGCCAGATCTCGACCGTGGCTCCGATCGACCGGAACTCGTCGACCAGGTTGTAGGTGAACGAATCAAAGTTGTCGATGAAAAGGACGTGACTCTCAGTTCGCATCCGAACCGCCCTCCTGCGCCTGGGTAATGGCCGTGAGCACGGCTTCCGCCTTGCGGCGGGTTTCGTGGCATTCCTCGACCGGATCGGAATCCGCGACCACGCCGCATCCGGCCTGGACCCAGGCCAAGCCACCCTCGACCCAGGCTGACCGGATCACGATGGCGGTGTCGAGGTTCCCGAGCGCGTCGAGATAGCCGACCGCGCCGCCATAGGGCCCGCGCGGATGGGGTTCCACACTCCGCAGGAGCTGCATCGCGCGGATCTTGGGTGCCCCGGTCAGGGTCCCCATGTTGAGCGAAGCCTGATAGGCATGGAGTGCATCGAGCTCGTCCCGGAGCTCACCCTGGACCCGTGAGACCAGGTGCATGACGTGGGAGTAGCGCTCGAGGGTCATGAGTTCCGGCACGGTCCGAGTCCCGGGTTTCGAAACGCGGGCGACGTCGTTGCGGGCGAGGTCGATCAGCATGGCATGCTCGGCGAGTTCTTTCGTGTTCAGGCGGAGTTCAAGTTCAAGGCGGCCGTCCCGATCCACGTCGAGGCTTCCGTCGGGACGCAGTGCGCGGCCGCGGGTGCCCGCAATGGGACGGATCTCGACCCGGTGTTCAAGGGCGTGGACCTTGAGGGCGCTTTCGGGGGAGGCACCAAAGAGTGTTGAGCCGCCTTCCTCGAGGTAGAACATATAGGGACTCGGGTTCAGGGTACGCAGAGCGGCATAGGCCTTGAGCGGGTCCGGACAGGGGATTTCAAAGCGGCGCGAGGGCACGATCTGGAACACTTCGCCCCGGCCGATTTCAGACTTGAGCGATGCGACCGTCCGCGCGAACGTCTCATCCTCGGTGACCACGCGGTAGTTGTGGGCAGGGGTCCTCCGGGGCTCGTGCCGGGGCTTGGCACCGGGGGTGTCCTGGATCATCCGTTCGAGTTCGCTGAGACGCCTCCGTGCACCGAGTTCGAGATCCGGGGGTGGAGAATCGCCGAACACCACGGTCGTCACGGTGGTGGTACCGTGGCTGTGATCAATCAGGATGCGGCTTTCGCAGAGATGAAAGGCGTAGTCCGGCCAGTGGCGTTCAGGAGGATGGCGTGCAGGGAGGGTTTCGATGCGGTCGACGAGATCATACGCAAAGGCGCCAAAGGCATGGACGCTCTCGAGCGTGCGTGGATCCGCGCTCCAGCTCCAGACGAGTGCCCGGAGCGGGTCCAGTGGGCTTGGGGCGTGAAGCCGGGATTCCTCATCCAGATCGACACTCCGGGGCGGAAGCGGGAAGACCAGGCCTTGACGGCTGTTGCCCTGGGCCCCATCAGTCCAGCCGCCCTCGATCAGGCTCTGGATCGCCTGGCGGCCATTCGCGCTCAGGGGTTGCCAGCGCACCTCGTCGGAGACGAGCTGGCAGGTGACCGCGGGGTCCACATAAATCAGGCTCTTCGCGTCCGTGGAAGCCGAGCGGTCTGCGGTCTCAAAAAGCGCGTGCGGGAGTTCTGGTGCGACTGCGCGCAGACGGCTGAACAGGGTGAGCGGGTCCGGGAGGTGGTGGAGGCGCCGGGAGAGGACGTGGAGGCGGGGTTTATGGGGCATGGGGCGAGGTGTGCTCATGGCATGTGCCGTCCCATCACTAGGGCCAGGGGGCGGAGCTCGCGCAGGAGACGGGTGAACGCATCCGGCGTGAGCGATTGCCGCCCGTCCGACCAGGCCTGGGTGGGGTCCGGGTGGACCTCGATCAGCAGCCCATCGGCTCCGACGGCGAGTGCCGCCTTGCTCAGGGGAGGGACAAGCTCTGCGAGTCCCGTCCCGTGCGACGGATCGACGAGAACCGGCAGATGGGTCTTGTTCTTGAGCCAGGCCACGGCATTCAGGTCGAGCGTATTGCGAGTCGCGGTTTCAAAGGTGCGGATGCCCCGCTCGCAGAGAATCACCTGGTCATTGCCGGCATCGACGATGTATTCGGCCGCGAGGAGGAGTTCCTCAAGTGTCGCGGACAGGCCGCGCTTGAGGATGACCGGCAGGGATTGGGAGCCAACCGCCTTGAGGAGCGAGAAGTTTTGCATGTTGCGGGCTCCGACCTGGAGCGCCTGGACGTGTGCCGCAAGATGCGGAAGGTCGTTTGCATCCATGATTTCACTCACCACGGGCAAGCCGTGCCGGGCTCCCGCCTCGGACAGCATGGCGAGCCCCTTGACGCCATGTCCCTGGAAGCTGTATGGGCTTGAGCGCGGCTTGTAGGCACCTCCCCGGAGGCCGTGGGCACCCGCCGCGCGGACCTGGGACGCGATGGTCTGCATCTGTTCCGGGGTCTCGACCGCGCAGGGACCGCCGATGACGATGAACGCATCACCCCCCACGGTGAGGGATCCGATCGAAACCAGGCTGTCATGCGGGTGGAGTCCGCGGGCGACCTGCTTGTAGGGTGCCTCGTCCCGGATCAGTTCTTCGACATAGGGGTGGGAGGCGAAGCGCTCTGCCGCATGGGCGGAGCCGACCAGCGCCAGGGCGCGGCGGTCGAGACCGGGCAATGCCACCACTTCGAGACGGGCATCCTTGAGTTCCTGGATGAAGCGGTTCTGCGCTTCGGGATCGAGATCCGGTTTCAGGACGACATACATGGAAGTGAACCCTCAAAAGCAGACGGCCCGCAGTAGCGGGCCGTCCAGAATGGGAAAACGGGATGCCCGCTAGGCTGGATCGAGGCGCCACCATCCCGATGCACGCATCGCGGCCATGGGGCAGGGCTTGACCCCCCCGCGCGGTGCAGAGATGGGTAGATGACTCGGGGCAGGCTTACGCATCATGGACACAGCATAGAAATGAACTCGACATTTGTCAAGTTGATGCATGTGAAGTGGGTCTCGTTCAATCGCAGCTGTAATTCGATCCGTCGTGACGTCCCTTAATTCTTCTGACTCAGTGCCATGATATTGTCCTCAGTGTGCACGGGTTGTCGCACCGCCCGCCACTCCTGGAAGTGCTTGCGGGTGGCTTGCACGAGTCCTGCGTGGCGACCGGAGGTCGCCACGCAGGGCCCGCTTCGAATCATTTGATTCTATTGAAGAGCATCTTTATTGGTGCTGTTTACAGCTTACGCCACTGCTACAGGCAGTCACGACAGAGATGACTTGGCCATTCTCGCCAACCACCACGATGATTTCTCCCCAAGGCCCGCTCGCCACAATCGTGGATGTACAGGAGCATTGGCCGGAATCCATGGGCACAGGGGCATCTGGCGCAGAAACCACGGAGCGATGATTCGTGAGCGTACTGATGTGGAAAGGTTGAGGGGCATTTTGGGGTGTAACGGTCACGATTTGAACCAGCTTGCCATGAAGATTGTTGATCTGGAATATCTTTTCACTGCCCACGGTCCATTCGTAAACCGCAAACAATGGGCTTTGACTGATATTTCTAGCATTCGGGCGGGATGATCCCAGCCCCTGCAAGATCTGGGCCGCAACAAGATCTCCTGGGCCTTGTGTGCCGGCTGCGGCAAAAGCAGACCTTGTTCCCAGACCCCAGCATGAAATGAGAAGCAAAACTCCCGCGACCAGGCTGGAGCGAATACCACTGAATTACTCCTAATTCTCGGCTTTGCTAAACGCAGGGGTCGTTCACGCCCCCTTGATATTTGCGAGTCTAGCACCCCCCAAGTTCAGTCAAGAGGGCGTATGCTTCCACCTCCTTTGGGACTCTCTCCGGTTGGTGGTGGAGGAGGAAGGATGGCTGAGATTTTCGGCCGGGGACGTGGTGAGGTCGCTGGGTGTTAGCTGTGCGAATCAGCCAACGTCTGGTTGAATTTGCGGCTGGTCGGGATCCCCGCTCCCAAAGACGCCTCAAGGCCGCTACCCGGTAAAACCCACGCGTCCGGTAGCCGAGGTGTTGCGGGTGCATGGCCTCGACGCTCCGCAAAGGAGTGCCAACGGTCACTGATCGGATGCAGTGAATGTCTGTGACCGTTCCCACGCATCGGCTGGAGACGGCGGCACCCGGGATCGGTGTGGTACGGGTATGCAGGGTGGCCCGGAATTTTGCGGTATGCTCAACCCGACCGGATACCCAGATCCGCAGTCCAGGGCCGAGCCTGTCAAGGGGCATGATGCACCGCGCGGCTGGCTGGTTCATCATCTGGCACACCGGAGTGACGGGAGCGTACAGGTCCATGCCCCAGCCCATTGCCCTCGCAGCCTTTGTGCTCAACTACCGTCGGGCGGATCTTACCGCGCGCTGTGTGGCGAGTCTCGGCGAGCCCATCCGCAAGATCTATGTGATCGACAACTCCGGTGATACCAGGGAATCCGCACGGCTGGCGTCCCGGCTGGGGGCCGGTGTGCCGAAGGTACGGATCCTCACGCCCTCCACGAATCTCGGCTTTGCCGGGGGCATTGCCTACGGCCTTGATGCGGCACAGCAGGAGGGGGTGTGGGATGGCTACTGGATCATGAACAATGATGCCACGGCAAGCCCGGAACTCATTACTGGCATGGTCGCCGCCTTCGAATCCCATGGCCGCCGTGCACTGGTGGCC
>JAJZNM010000032.1 GCA_021852325.1 Pseudomonadota bacterium | reverse complement strand
CGGTCCTCGCGGCCTTGGTTCCACGGGGTACCACCACACTGACCGGGATTGGGCACCTCCGTTACAAGGAATCGGACCGACTGGGTGATCTCGCAGGCGAACTCAACCGGGCAGGCTTGCGCGTCCAAGCCGGGCCGGATAGCCTCCGGATCGAAGGGGGCGGGCGGCTCCGGACCTGTACGCTCGATGCGCACGGAGATCATCGGCTGGCCATGAGTTTTGCCCTGCTTGCACTGGCCAAGCCGGGGCTCGGCATCCAGGGTGAGGACGCTGTGGCAAAATCATGTCCCAGGTTCTGGCAGATGCTTGGACGGCTCTTGACGAATGAAACCGGATAGTCTGCCATTTCACCCCGACGGATTCCGGCTAGGCTGGCGATCCGGTCGGCCAGTGTTGTCGTGTTGCCTCAAGTATATTAATATGCGAATCACGAAGGACGTGGTCACGAAGGAAACAGGGCCGGTGCAGAGTAGCGGACCCCCATCCCGTTTGGCTGCCGCCCGTATCATCTCGATACGGGTCCTGCCGATCGTTTTTCTCGCCCTCGGTGGGTGTATGGCTCAAGGCAGCATGCCTGCGAGCAAACGGACCCGTTTGATTGCCCCCATCAGCCGCCTGACCCATGAGGTTCTGGCCCGGGTTGACCGGGGCGCGAACCCGGCCACCCTGAGCCGCCCGTTCGCCTGGCGTGTCGATCGACGTGGCCGGATCGATCTCGTGACCGTGGTTCGCCCCGGCGCTTTCGCTCAGACGATTCGATGGGTTGTCGAAAGACACGGGCGAGTGATTGCCGAGGCCCGTTCGGATCACCTTTTCGAGGCGTGGATCCCGGCACGCATCGTTTTCAGGCTCGCCCGGAAGCCTGCCGTGCAGGGTGTGCGTTTCCCCCACTATGCCATGATTCATCACTAGGAGTTCCACAAACATGAAATCGTTGCTCTGGGTTGTTGCCTTGACGGGCTTGTCCCTGGTCCCAATCTCACGGGTCGATGCCCAATCCGGATCCCTGCCGGATCTCATGAAGATCGGTCCCGGCTTGCGTCACCTGGCCCAGGTGGTGGACGCAAGAGGGAGCCTGACACGCGCGCGCGATCAGGGCATCACGGAGACGCTCGTTCAGCAAGCACTCGGAACGGTTCCGGGCGAGGTGCGCTGGAATCTCGATGGCGAGGTTGAGGTCGACCTGACGTTTGCCCACCGTGCCGAACGACCGGATCCGGCGGTCCTGACCTCCGCCCTCGGTGCCCAGGGCGTGGTTTCGGATCCCTACAATGCCGTCGTGGAGATGTGGTTGCCGCCCGGGAATCTTCCGGAGACATCCTCCCTGCCCGGACTCCTCTCGATCACGGTTCCCCATTACGCCATCGTCCGTCGAGTCGTGTCCCGGTCATCCAATCCTCCGAACTATGACACCGCCGGATCCAATGCCCTGGGGGCTGTGGCCTATGCGAATGCCACGGGTGCAACCGGCGCCGGCATCCACGTGGGGGTCATCTCGGATGGCGCACAGAGCTATGAGACGGACGTGAGTGCCGGATATCTGCCCAGCAACATTTTCATCGATCCGAACGACAAGACGTATGGTTCCTCGGGTAATGAAGGTTCGGCAATGATGCAGATCGTCTATGACTCCGCTCCCGGGGTTGACCTCGGCTTCTGCGGTCCATCGACCGATGTGCAATTTCTGTCCTGCCTGAGTGATTTTGAGGGGACGGGCTTCAAGGCGAACATCATCGTCGATGACCTCGGATTTCCGGGTGTAGCCATGTTCCAGAACGGGCAGTTTGCAACCGGGGTTGCGCAGTTTGCCGAATCCAATCCCAGCGTGCATCTGGTGACGGCGGCCGGCAACGACAACGGGGCCTATTGGCAGGGCACCTGGACTCCGGTCACGCTCCAGACCCCGCTCACCCTGAATGGCGTCACCTACACGGAAGCCAACAATTTCGGAACCTCCAGCAATCCCGATACGTACGCCCGGGCCTCCTTGCAATCCAACGACACCGACTACTGGATCCTCGAATGGGCGGATCCGTGGGAGAGCCCAGTCGGGGATTATGATGTTGTGGTTTACAACGGAAATCCGGCAACGACGGGGAAAATCGTGGCCTGCAATCAGGGGACGCAACTGGATTCGAATGGCTGCACTTTTTCAACGACGCCGGGCACGAGTCCGGGACCGAATCCCGTGCAGGGCAACAGCTACCAGAACACGACCAGCTCGGCCGAGACGCTTTACATCGAAGTGCTCCTACGCAATGGCACGAATCCGAGTGGCCAGCTCAAGCTGATCACGGGTTCTCAGGCGTCGAATGCCGTGACGCTCACACCGAACTCGCCCTTCGGGAGCATTTACGGACAGTCTGCGTTGCCCGAGGAGTACACGGCGGGTGCAATGGATGTCTACCAGGTCGGAAGTGCCACCGCGACCATTGAGCCGTTCAGTTCGACCGGCCCTGTCGAGTTCGAATACTCGTCGCTCACGAGCACCACGCCAAGTCAGTTCTTCATCCCCAAACCGGACATTACCGGTGTGGATGGGGTGACCATCAATCCGGTCGGAAGCTTTACCTCACCCTTCTTTGGGACCTCTGCGGCTGGACCGCATATCGCCGCACTCTTGGCTCTCCTGATGCAGCATGAGCCGGGTCAGAACCCGGAGACGACCGTGACGGATGAGGCGAGCCTGCCGGGAGGGGCGCCTGCAACCGGGGCGAGCAACAGCTATGGTGCGGGAGTCCCCTGTCTCGCGAAACTGACCCCGAGCGGTGAGGCAGCCTGTAATCCCGAACTCACCGCCACGATCAATGTGGGGAGCAGCGGCAGCGGTGGGAGTGGCAGTGGTGGCAGTAGTGGCGGCGGAGGTGGAGGTGGAGGTGGAGTGGATCCTCTGACACTCCTGCTGTTCGCGGCCGTGCTGCTATCCGGTATCCGCGTGAGACGGCGTCGCCACTCGGCCGCATCCTGATCCTCCCACCGGCCATCCGATCCACGCCCGGCGGGATGCCGGGCCCGGGTCTTCTCTAGGGTCGGCCCACGCTCGCGTTCACCCGATCAGGCCATGCTAGGATAGCGGTAAGGCGCCGCTTTAGGCTGACGCAAATGGCGGGGTTAGAGGTCTTGCGGGAGCCGACCGCGGTCATAATGATCAGGGCGAGGGCGGTGAGCGATGGGCGATCTGAGCGGGGATACCCCTCAGCAACAGTCAGGCCAGCAGGATGGCTGGCTCATCGTTTCTGCTGCGAACGGATCGATCCTTGCAGTCAGCGAAACCCTCCAGCGCGAGCTCGGCCCATCGAGTGTGCCACGGCAGGAAGTGCTCCGAAGCCGTCCATTCCGGTCCGATCCGCTGACCCAGCTGGCACGTGCCCTTTCGCGCAAAGGGGGTGAACGGAAAGCCCCAAAACCCCTGATCTCGCGATCGGGCCGCGAATGGCATCTCGCTGCTGATCCTGAGCGCCTGATCTTCGGCCGGGATGCCGCATTGCTCGTGCATTTGGTCTCCAAGACACCTGCCCCAAACGTATCCGCATCCTGGACACCGGCTCCAGAAGGCCTGCCCCCGAGGTGCGAGGTGACCCGGTCCGGGCATCTCGTGCAGTCGAACCAGGCGTTCATCGACCTGTTCAATGCGGGCACACCGGCCGAACTGGCGGACTGGCTCTCGGAGTGTGAAATCCCCTGGTTTGCGGGCGAAGGGGTCGACTCCGAGCAGGCATCGGCACTGATCCGCCGGGCGCCCTATGGTCCGGTCGGTCTCCTGTTTGTCGACCTGTCAGGCCGGCATCGTGAGGTCGTGGCCTCGAGCCTGCCGCTCCCCGCAGCCGGAACCTCCTCCGAACCCCATGTTGAAGTCCGGTTTCTGGACCTGAGTTCGCACATCGGGCAAGAGCAGGAGCTGGCCACGCTCCGCGAGCGTTACCAGGTTCTCGTGGAACACAGCCAGGACGGCGTGTTCGTCACCCATGAGGGTCGCTACCTCTATGTCAATCAAACATATGCAGACATGCTCGGTTATACCCGCGAGGAAATGGAAGGGGTTTCTTTTCTCCATTTCATCGCCCAGGAAGACCATGCACGCATGGAGGCCATCTGGCGGGAACGTCAGGCTGGCCACTGGGAGACCACGACCTATGAGATCAGCCTCTGCAAGAAGGATGGGGTGTCGCGCGTGCTTGCGTCCGTTCGCTCCGGACCCATTTACTTCAATGGCCAGCTCGCAAGCACGGGCACGATTCGCGACCTCACGGAAGAGCGCAAAACCGCCCGCGCGCTCAGCCGCATGCAGCGCGATTACCAAGCCATCTTTGAAAATTCGCTGATCGGGATTTACCAAAGCACGCCGGAAGGCCGTTTCCGGACCGCCAATCAGGCGTTGGCCGATATGCTGGGATATGAAAGCGCGTCAGCGCTCATCGAAAATGTCCAGCATGTCGCGAACCTGTTTCAGGATCCCTCGGACCGGCAGGCGTTGAACGACCGACTCGACCAGGAAGGGCACGTGTCCGGGCTTGAGCTGCGTCTGCGACGGCGGGATGGGAAACCGCTGATCGTGGAAGTCAGTGCCCGAGCGGTGAGGCATCAGAATGGAACGCTCGCGTTTTATGAAGGCTCGCTGGTTGATGTCGGGGAGCGTAAACGCACCGAGGAAGCCCTGTTGCAGTCGGAACGCCGTTACCGGAGCCTCGTCGAAACCAGCCATGTCGGCGTATTCATTAATGAAGGCGGCAGTTACACTTATGTGAACCAGGCGTTCGCAAACATGCTGGGATTTACGCCTGAAGAACTTGTCGGCCGCCATTATCGCGAGATCGTGGCCGGCGAGCAGCTCGCCTGGGCTGACGAACGCTTTTCCAATCTCCTGCTCGGCCTCGTGGATCTGGATTCCAGCGAGTGGACATTCCTGCACCGGGATCACCGGACCCGCAAGATCGCGCTGGTCAGCATGCAAAAACTCGAAGGCGCCACCCATCTCGTCATCATGGGCACCCTCGTCGACATCACGGAACGCAAGGTGGTCGAGAATCGGCTCCTGCATCAGGCCCGCCACGATCCGCTCACGGAGTTGCCGAATCGCGTGCATTTCAGTGAGCGTCTCGAGCATGCGATTCGGGACTTCCATGCGGACCGGAAGCCCTATGCCGTGCTCCTGATCGAGGTGGATGCCTTCAAGCTCGTCAATGACAGCCTCGGGCACGCCGCAGGGGATGAGCTTCTGGTATTGGTGGCACGCAGGCTGCAGGAGTCCGTCAGCAAGGATGCGGTGGTGAGCCGGCACGAGAGCGCCGAGTTCGCCGTACTGCTCCTGTCCTTCCAGAGCCTGGCTCGGGTCCGTGAAATCGCCGAACAGATTCGTGCGGTCATGAGCCGGCGGTTCCATATCCTCGACCGCGAAGTCTATACCTCGATCCATGTGGGGATTGCATTGGGCGATGAATCCTACCAGAGCAGCGTGGAAGTCCTGCGGGATGCCGATACGGCGCTTTCCGCGACCAAGCTCCAGGGACGCCAAAGCTGTGCAGTGTTCGACCAGCAGATGCGAAACGAGGTGGTGCGCCGCCTCACGCTCGAGACGGCCTTGCGGTCCGGATTGATCCGCCAGGAGTTCCAGGTGCGCTACCAGCCGATCGTCGAACTGGCAAGCGGGGTACCCATCGGATTCGAGGCGCTCTTGCGCTGGCAACCACCCCAAAGTGACCTAATTGCGCCGCAGGTATTCCTGTCGGTGGCCGAGGAGACCGGACTCATCATCCCGATCGGAGTCTCCTGTCTCCGCCAGGTTTGTGAGACCGTGGGGCAATGGAAGCGGCAATATACTGCGGCCCGGGAACTCAGTGTCAACTTCAACCTGTCACACCGGCAGTTCATTGATCCCCTGTTCTGGGATCTGCTGACCACGGCACTTCATGAAAACGACTTTCCGCCCGAGTATTTCCAGGTCGAGATCACGGAGAACGTGCTTTTGGAGCAGGATCCCAGCCTGTGGCTGCAGTTTGAAAAGCTCCTTCGGATCGGGGTCAAACTGGCCTTGGACGATTTTGGTACCGGGTATTCTTCCCTGAGTTACCTCCATGACCTGCCGCTCAACAGCCTCAAGATTGACCGGTCCTTTACCCTCGATCTCATGGACAATCCGCGCCACCAGACGATCGTCCAGTCTATCCTGCGTCTGGCCACCGACCTTGATCTCTGTTCGGTCGTCGAGGGCATCGAAGACCACCGCCAGCTGGATGCGGTCCGGGCTGCTGGAGCCCGCTATGGACAGGGTTATTTGTTTTCCCCGGCGTTGTCAGCAGGCGAGTTCCAAGAGACCCTCAAAAAAGGGCTCGGTTTTCCCGTGGTGTAACCGGCCGGCCTATCCGGATGGGGTGCGAGACGCCCGTGCCGCGCTGGAGGCAGCCTGCTCATGCGGCGTACCTGCCTCAGCACTCAAGGACTGATTCGTCATCCGGCACGCGGGTGGTGTCCGAATCCTTGCCCGTGCCCGAATCCGTGCCCGTGTCCACCCCCCCGGCCATGTCGGCCATAGCGCCCTCTCATGGGTGGCCGCCCCGGATGCATCCTGCGCGGTCCATGGAAATGCGCGTAACGAGCGCGGTATTGAGCGTATTGCCTGCGTATCCTGGGATGTGTCGCGAGAAAACTCCGCCGGTAATCGGGATGCGCCGGCCTGAAGTAGGGGTGCATGCGTGGCCGCTGCCATGCCATGGGATGTGCCCGAAAATAAGGGACGGCACGACGGCGCCAGATCGCGTAGTGACGGAGGTAAGGATGATAAGAACGCCACCAGTGGGGGTGATATTCCCGGTACCAAGGTGCAATGCGGGCGCGCCACCAGACGAAATAGGGCCGATAGACAACGATCGGTGGAGGCGGGCCATAGACGAGCAGTGGGGGTAGGGCGAACCAGGGGGCGACGGGTACCCAGGGACCGGCGTAGACCGGGGCATAGATCCAACGCCCGGCGACCCAGCGAAAGTAGTACCCGTCCGAGTAATACGCGAAGCTCGAGTAGCCCGGCAGCCAAAAGACGTTCATCCCCCCCGAGAGGGAGAATGCGAACTGTGGGCCAGCTACCATGAGGCCAAAACCCGCCTGAGCTGGCGGGGTCGCCGACCAGGCCAGCAGGGAGAAAGTCAGGGCCAATAAGATTGGGGAATACTTTCGTGTCATGTGGTTAGCCTCCAACCCACCGATTTTCCGGGTCTTTGTGCTGAATTGGACTTGCATCGCGGGCGCCTCCACCAGATTCTACTCTTCAGGAGACCAAAACGGCCAGACCAGAAACTGGTTGACAACCCGGTCTTGACCGTGGTTTTGGTGTATGATGCCCGGGTCTCTATCCTGTTTAGGAGCTTCGGCTCAGGAGTTTTTTCCTTGAACAATAAGCTTTATGTTGGAAACTTGAACTACCGTACCAACAGCGCGGAGCTGGAACAGCTTTTCGCTGCCTACGGAACGGTCAAGTCGGTCCAAGTCATTTCCGATCGTCATACTGGCCAATCCAAGGGTTTTGGATTCGTTGAAATGGGCACCGCCCAAGAGGCTCAGGCCGCCATGACTGCGCTCAACGGAAAGGATTTCAATGGACGCAATCTCACCGTGAATGAAGCCCGTCCCCAGACGGAAAATGGGAACCGCAGTGGCGGAGCCCCATGGAGCCCAGGTGGCCGGCGTAGTGGTTCCGGTAGTGGCGGACCTTCCGGAGGTCGCGGCCGCTTCTAAGACAGGTTTCCCCCTCCCGATCAACGATCTCCCGTTTCTTCAAGAACACTTCAGATCGCATGCCGGATCCCCACCGGGGTGAAGGACGGGTTGGTTTTGCCTGAATGAGGCTCCCGGGATCCGGTTTTTCCGGATCCCGGGAGGGCGTGCGGATTGCCGTCAATGCTTCCGCCGATCCGATCAAGGCGTTGCGCCGGCCAAAGTCTCGGATCGGGCCCGTTTCGTCAGCCTGGCGAGATCGAGCAACCGGATTTCACGGTGATCGACCGAAATAAGTCCCTCGGATTGAAAACGCGCGAGTGAGCGGCTGATCGTCTCGGCCGTGAGATGGAGGTAGCTTGCGATATCCCGTCGCGGCATGCTGAGATGGAGATCGCGCTCCGAAAACCCCCGTTCCCGAAGTCTCGAGGACAGGTCGACCAGAAACGCGGCCAGGCGCTCCTCGGCAGTCTCGTCTCTCGACCGGAGGGTCTGTTGAGCCAGGTTTTTGCTCAAGATCTTGAACAGCCCTGAGCGGAGCCCGGGCAGTCGGCTGGCGATTGCAGAGAGCTGGTCGAAGGGTAGGTTGCAGGCAGTTGCCGTGTCGAGTGCGACCACATTGCAGATGTGACGTTCGGGGTGGATGGCATCGAGCCCCATGATCTCGCCTGGGAGGTGGAACCCCCAGATCTGTTCGCGTCCATCCTGATCAATCGTATAGCTTTTGTAGCTGCCTGAACGGACGGCATAGAGCGATCGAAACGGATCGCCCGCACGCAACAGGAAATCCCCCTCGTGATGCGGTCCCTCGCAGGAAACGACGGTATCGAGCTGCTCGAGGTCGGATGCGTGGAGCCCCCGCGGCAGACACAGTTCCTGGAGAGAGCACTGGCTGCATTTCTGCCGGATTTCGCGATGGAAATCGGTACCGGCATGGAACATGGCGACTCCCCTCACAGAACCGGCACCAGTGTAGCATGGGCGGGTCTGCCTTCAGATCATTCGGGAGTAGTGTCCGTCCGGGTTTTCAGGCTGAAGATAAGCGTCAAATCGGGCGGCGACGATCCGGCGCAGGATCTTCCCCAGGGGTCTCAGCACCACCCGATTGCCGGACCGTTCGACCAGCTCATCCCGTTCCAGTTCCTCAAGCCGCTCCAGGCTGGATGCAAAATACTCGGGGAAGCAGATCCGGTGCCGTTTTTCAACCGCGTTACCATCAAGCTCCTCGTGGCACATGATGCGTTCAATGACATCCGCCCGGATGACGTCGTCGGGATTCAGGTGGTATCCCACACGGATGGGAAGATGGCCCGCGCGGAGACTCGTCAGGTAATCTTCCTCGTCTTTCGTGTTTTGGGCATAGAGCGTCCCGATCCGACTGATGGCACTGATTCCAACTGCCAAGCTGTCGAGGCCGGCATGCGTGGAATAACCCTGGAAGTTGCGTTGCAGGCTCCCGTCCTGCAACGCATCCAGGAGCCTGTCCCCCTCGCGAGCGAAGTGGTCCAGTCCGATCGGATGGTACCCCGCAGCCATGAAGCGTTCATAGGCTCCGAGGAAGAGGCGGATGCGTGCCTCGGCATCCGGCAGCGAGGAAGCTGGTATTTGCCGCTGATACCTGAACTGCTGGGGCAGATGCGCATAACCGTAGAGCGCAATCCGTCCAGGACGAATCCCCAGGATGGCTTCAACGGTGGCCATGAAGCATTCGGGGGACTGGCCGGGAAGGCCATACAGGAGATCCACGTTCACGGATGCAAAACCAAGGCCTTGGGCTTGTTCCACGAGCGTGAGCGTGTATCGGGGATCCTGCACGCGGTTGATCGCCTGTTGGACCTTGAAGTCGAGATCCTGTATGCCGAAACTCACGCGGTTGAAGCCGAGCGAAAGCAGGTGGTGGAGACGGGCGGTGTCAAGGGTACGGGGATCGACTTCGATGCCAAACTCACGGTCCACTCCCTCGTCCAGGGTGAAGGCTTTGCGGATGGCATCCATCAGGGAGGCGAGTTCGGCGTCCGTGAAGTAGGTGGGCGTACCGCCTCCGAGGTGCAGTTGTCGGACCACGCGGTCCCGGTCGATCTCGGCACCCTGGAGCGCGATCTCCTGGTGGAGCTGTTCGAGGTAGCGGGAGGCCCGGGACGCGTCCCGGGTGACGATGCGGGTGCACCCGCAATAGAAACAGGGTCTGCGACAGAAGGGAAGATGGACGTACAGTGACAGGTCCGAGGGGATGAGATCCTCGTTGCTCGACGCGATGCTTGCGCGAAAAACGGATTCCGTGACCGCGTTCTGGAAATGCCGTGCGGTCGGGTAGGAGGTGTAGCGGGGCACCGGCGCGTCGTAGCGGCGAAGGAGCGCGGGATCGATCACTGGGGACCTCTGGGCGCCATGTGGGCATGGACCCATTCTCGGAGACCTCAATGCCTTGGTCCATGATCTGGATCAAGGGCCAGGCCTCTATCCGCACCGCTTGGAACCCCACCTCTTCGTTCCCTTCCGGCGGGCTTGGCGCTCGATCCCGCATCGTGCCGGGCTGGGTGACGAGGTCTCCCTGAGGAGCGCCGGACAGGGGGCTTCCGCTTTGCCAGAATGCTTGGCAACCAGTACTATATCCCCATCGAGCGCCCCTCAGAACCAAAGCAGTGAGTTGCGCGAGGCTCGCGCGTTTGCTGCGGGAGCGGTTGTTGAAGCCAACGGATATCTCTCACCCTGACCACTTTCACCGGGTTGTGGACTGTCAATGGGCCTGTCCGGCCCACACCGATGTTCCCGAGTACATCCGTCTCATCGCACAGGGCCGTTACACGGAAGCCGACCTCCTCAACCGGGAATCCAACGTGTTCCCCGGCATCCTGGGACGCGTTTGCGACCGTCCCTGCGAACCTGCCTGCCGCCGCGGCCGGGTGGATGAGAAGCCCGTAGCCATCTGCCGCCTGAAGC
>JAJZNM010000161.1 GCA_021852325.1 Pseudomonadota bacterium | reverse complement strand
GGTACTGCGCATGCGGTTCGGCATCGACATGAACACCGACCATACGCTCGAGGAAGTCGGCAAACAGTTCGATGTGACCCGTGAACGGATTCGCCAGATCGAGGCCAAGGCACTCCGGAAGCTCCGACATCCCTCCCGGGCGACCCGGCTCAAGAGCTTCATCGACGAATCCTCTTCCTGATCCCGGCGGGGCTCACCCGGGGGCGGGATCAGTCGTCCGCCCAGATCCGGATGAGGTTCGCGTGGATCTTGTTGGCGAGTCTGGCCTCGTCGGATTGCGGGGATTTGTCCTGCACCCAGCGCATGAGTCTCAGAAGATCCGCGATCAGGTCACGTTTGACTTCCTCGCGGATGAAGCTTTGCACGGTCGTGATGGCCGCGATGCGGGCCCCGCGCGTCACTGGATTCACCCGGTGGAGGTAGTAGGCGGGATAGACGATCGCCTGTCCGGCTTCGAGCTTGAACGCCTCGGTTCCAAGCGGCGTTTCAACCACGAGCTCGCCGCCGTCGTATTCGTCCGGCCGGCTCACGAAAAGCGTGATGGACAGGTCCGCGCGCATCTTGCCCCCACCGGGACCTGTGACCAGCGGGAAATCGATGTGATCCTGGTAGAACATCCCGACGTCATAGCGGTTGAACAAGGGCGGCATGATGAGCCGGGGCAGTACGAGAAACTGGAAGAGGGTGTGGCGGTTCAAGGCATCCAGGACGAGTTTCCGCAGGGGCTCGACACGAGGATCCGAATCGCCGAGCTGCAGGTTGTTCTTGCGACCGCGTGCACCCGGACCCGTGGTCCGGGTCCCGTCCTCAAAGGGCAGGGCGAGGACGCCGCGGTAGACCGACTCGCGCTCGTCTGACGTCAAGACTTCGGGCAGAACCAGTAGCATCGGTATATCTCCCGGGTGCGTGAATGCGTGTTCGGGCCAGCGGGGAACCGGAACCCGATACGGCGAAGGGAGTCCCGGTCCACGCGCCCATTGTAATCCCGCCCCGCACGATGCTGCGCCCGCAAGGTGCCGATCTTCCGGGAATCCGCACCTTTACCGCGTCACCGATCCCGGGTGCGATGCGCTTTCCGGAAGTGGACCCACCCCCGCCGGGGGTCTTCGTGATCGAGCGCGGTGGCAGCCTCGGGTCGAGATCCGAAACCGAAGCTGTCATTTGACAATAATTAGATAAATATCTAATATATGAACCCTGATGAAACAGCAAGACATCTTTCGCGCACTGTCCGATCCGAGCCGACGGCGCATCCTCAAGATGCTCCAGCAGGGATCCCTGACCGTGGGCGAGATGGGCTCCCGCTTCGCGTTCACGGGGGCTTCGCTCTCTCATCATCTGTCGATCCTGAAGTCCGCCGACCTCGTTCGTACCGAACGGCGGGGGCAGCATATTCTCTACTCCCTGAACAGCTCCGTTTTCGAGGATGTCTCGCGCATTGTGCTCGATCTTTTTTCCAACCGGAGGAAAACCACATGACATTCAAACGTGCTGCCCTCTTGGGATTTCTGTTCGTCGTGATCGCGTTTGCCTTCACACTCTGGATCTATCCTGCACTCCCGCATGCGGTTCCGATCCACTGGGGCCCGAGTGGCCATGCGAACGGCTTTGCCCCCAAGCCCTGGGGTGCCTTCATCGGCCCACTCACCCTCTTCGGAATCTGGATCGTTGTCACGATCCTGCCGTCCATCTCTCCCCGGGGTTACCGTCTGGAACCCTTCCAGGCCGTCTATGGCACGATCGAGCTCGTCCTGCTCGGAATGTTCCTCATCCTCACCATGGCGAGCCTCATGGCCGCCGCGGGACAGCCCATTCACATCACCCTGGTGGTCCCGCTCGCGGTGGGCGTCCTGTTCGTGATTCTCGGGAACTACATGGGGAAAATGACCAAGAACTTCTTCATCGGGATCCGGACTCCCTGGACACTTGCGAGTGACGAAGTCTGGAGCCGAACGCATCGTCTCGGCGGGTGGCTGTTTGTCCTTTCGGGATTGGCCATGATCATCGAGGCGCTTTTGCGCCTCGTCGCGCCCGCCCTTTTGCTCCTAACCGTCCTCGTTCCGGCTCTTGTGCCCGTCCTCTACTCATATGCCCTCTACAAGCGGATCGAGGGCTTCAAGCCGACGGATCGCGACCCATCATGAATAGATCGCCCGATCGGGGCTACTGGCCACGGGACCCGCCGAGGCACGGATCAAGGCTCAGGTTGCGCGTTAGAATGGACTTGGGCAACCCCAACCGGAGGCCATCACGTCATGGAGATCCGGATCAAGCGCGTTTATCTCACGCCGGCAAAGACGGACGGGTACCGGGTGCTCGTGGACCGCATCTGGCCCCGCGGATTGAGCCGGGAGCAGGCGGCCCTGGACCTGTGGGTCCAGGAGGTGGCGCCGAGCACGACACTCCGGAAATGGTTCGGTCATGACCCTGGGAAATGGGCCGAGTTCAAGCGCCGCTACGCGGATGAACTCCACGCTCATCCGGAAGCCGTGCAGGCGCTCCTCGGCCTCCTCAAGTCGAAGTCAACGGTGACC
This sequence comes from Pseudomonadota bacterium, assembly GCA_021852325.1. Lineage (GTDB taxonomy): Bacteria > Pseudomonadota > Gammaproteobacteria > JAKAQQ01 > JAKAQQ01 > JAJZNM01. The sequence continues at coordinate 8,369 of JAJZNM010000161.1, read as the reverse complement.
CTGCTCTTCGGTGCGAAAGATGAAGCCCATAACCAGGCGGTCGTGCTCAAGGATCATCTCGAGCGGCTGCTCGCCCGCTGAATCGGGCACCCCACGCCCGTCCATCCGGTCCCGTCCCCCTTTCCGGAACGGGCATGCGGGAAGACCGGGACCTCATGCTCAAAGCGAATAATAAAGCTCGAACTCGACGGGGTGAGTGCACATGCGGACCCGGCTCAGTTCCTCCTCTTTGACCCGGAGATAGGCCTCGATCAGGTCCTCGCTGAACACCCCGCCGGCCAGGAGGAACGCATGGTCGGACTCGAGTTCGCGGAGGGCCTCCTCCAGTGAATAGGCGACCTGGGGGATCTTCCGGTCTTCCTCGGGAGGAAGCGTGTAAAGGTCGCGGTCCTGGGGTTCGCCCGGATGCCACCGGTTCTCAATCCCGTCGATGCCCGCCATGAGCAGGGCCGAAAAGGCCAGATAGGGGTTCGCCGTGCTGTCTGGGAAGCGGATTTCGACCCGCCGGGCGTTCGGGTTCTGGGTGAAAGGAATCCGAATGGCGGCCGAGCGGTTGCGCGCCGAGTAGGCGAGCATGACCGGCGCCTCGAAGCCGGGCACGAGCCTCCGGTAACTGTTCGTGGACGGATTCGTCAGGGCATTCAGGGCCTTGGCATGACGGATGATGCCCGCCACGAAATGAAGGGCGAGATCCGAGAGGCCAGCATAGCCCTTGCCGGTGAAGAGATTCTGCCCGCCCTTCACGAGTGAGGTGTGGACATGCATGCCACTGCCATTGTCCCCCACGAGGGGCTTCGGCATGAACGTCGCCGTCTTGTGGTGGCGCGCGGCCACATTCATCACCACGTATTTCAGGAGCTGTACCTCGTCGGCCTTGCGCACAAGTCCGTTGCAGCCGACACCGATCTCGCACTGGCCAGCGGTCGCCACCTCATGATGGTGCACTTCGACCTTGAGCCCGAAGGCGGTCAGGGCGGTGCAGATTTCCGAGCGGAGATCCTGGAGCGAATCGACCGGTGGCACCGGGAAATAGCCGCCTTTGACGGTTGGCCGGTGACCGCTATTGTGCCCAGCCTCCTCGCTCCCGCTGTTCCAGGATCCTTCCAGCGAGTCGATTTCATAAAAGGCCCCATTCAGCCCGTGGTCAAAACGGACACTGTCGAAGATGAAGAACTCGTTTTCGGGACCGACGAGGATCTGGTCCGCGATGCCACTGTCCTTGAGGTATCCCTCGGCCCGTCTGGCGAGCGAGCGCGGATCACGCCCATAGGGTTTGCGGGTGGCAGGCTCGTAAACGTCCGCGCGGAACAGTGCCGTCGTTTCCGTGCGGAAGCCGTCCAGTACCGCACTGTCCGCATCCGGCATGAGGATCATGTCGGAATCCTGGATGCCCCGCCAACCCGTGATCGACGAGCCATCGAACATCTTGCCATCGGCAAAAAATGCCTCGTTGACGACCGCGGCCGGGAGCGTCACATGCTGCTCCTTGCCGCGAGTGTCGGTGAAACGGAGATCGATATAGTGGACTTCGTTCCGGGCAAGCCAGTCGAGTGTTTCGCGTGGGGTCATGGGGACAGCTCCTGGGTGGTCGGACGAGGGCAAGTAAGCCGGTCGATAGCCGTATTGCAGGGATCATGCCAGGAAGGGCACCGCCAACGATGAAGGCAGATCCTGGGTCCGGATTCGAAACGACGCTCGCTCGCCGGCATCTCACGCACCGGGTTGGTGCAGCGAGCGTACACAATGGAACGCGGTATACTTTGCACGCCCGTTTCCCAGGTCAAAGCCGACATGGCCGCCTTCCAAGACATGGTTTTTGGTCTTAACCAGTTCTGGACCGGCCAGGGATGCCTCTGGATCCCGTCCTATGACCTGCCCATGGGAGCTGCCACGTTTCACCCCCAGACGTTCCTCCGGGCCCTCGACGACCGGCCCTGGGCGGCCGCATTCCTGCAACCTTGCCGACGCCCCCAGGATGGCCGATATGGCGAAAACCCGAACCGGGGGCAGCAGTATTTCCAGTACCAGGTGCTCATGAAACCCACTCCCACAGATTTCCAGGAGCGTTTTCTGGACTCGCTCGTCGCGCTGGGCGTCAACCGCGAGGCAGCTGACGTGCGTTTCGTCGAGGACAACTGGGAATCCCCCACGCTCGGGGCCTGGGGTCTCGGCTGGGAAGTCTGGCTGGATGGCATGGAAGTGGCCCAGTTCACCTATTTCCAGCAAATGGGCGGATTCGACTGCGAACCGGTCATGGGCGAGATCACCTATGGCCTCGAACGGCTCCTGATGTACCTCACAGGATCAGCCGACATGTATGCACTCGCCTGGAACGAACCTGGAGCATCACCCGCGATCACCTATGGGGATCTCTTCCGGGCGAACGAGGCGGAAATGTCGCGCTTCAACTTTGCCCTCACGGATCCCGCATCGCTCGCGTCCCGATTCACCGCGCTCGAAAATGAGATCCCGGTACTCCTCGCCCAGGGACTCGTGCGACCGGCGTATGAGCAAGTGATCGAGACTTCGCACCTGTTTAACCTGCTGGATGCACGCCATGCGCTATCGGTCAGTGAACGGCAGCGTTATATCCTGAGGATTCGCAAGCTCGCTCAAGCCGTTGCCACCGAATACCGGGCCACGGCACGATGAGTGCCGACCGACCGACTCACGATCCGCTACTCGTCGAGATCGGCACGCTCGAACTGCCCGCGCGCCTATTGTCCGACCTGGCCGTGAACTTCGCCGCAAAGCTCGAAGCCAAGCTTGCACCGGAAGGATGGATCGCCGGGGCGGGGAATCCCGTCGAGGCCTTCTATACGCCACGCCGCCTGGCCGTCAGGATCGCAGGCGTTGCCCCGCTGCGACCCGGCCAGATCCGGATCCAGCGTGGCCCGACCCTCGAGCAGGCGTACGATGCCTCCGGCAAGCCGCGCTCCGCCGCCTTGGGATTCGCGAAAAGCCAGGGCGTGGAACTCGATGAGCTCACCGTCGAGTCCGGCCGACTGGTCTACCGGTTCACTGAACCCGCGGTGCGCCTCGATGACCGCCTGCCGACGCTCGTCGAGGAGGCACTCCGTCAGGTTCCGGCGGACCGCGAGATGCGCTGGGCAGCGGGCATTCCTCCTTTCGTGAGGCCCATCCGGTCCGTACTCCTCCTCCACGGGGCATCGCTCGTCCGCGGCCGTGTCTATGGACTCGAGACCGGGCGTTTCGCCCAAGGTCATCCGGTCCACCATCCCGAGCCCGTGCCCATCCGCCTACCGGACGAGTATGAGTCCGCGCTCCGGAGGGCCCACGTCCTCATCAACCGCCCCGGCGACGCGACGCTCCGGGAAGAGATCTGGGCCAAGATCGAGCATTCTGCCGCGAGTTTCCGGCCGGAATGGCATCCCTTGCGGAGCGCGGCCACCCTCAAGGAAGTGAGTGACCTGGTCGAGTGGCCCGTGGCCATTGCCGGCACCTTCCCCCACAAGTTCCTGGAGCTGCCTCAGTCGGTGATCCAGGCCGTTTTGTGCGGGCAGCAGCGCGTCTTTCCACTCGTGGACACCTCCGGCGATCTGGCCCCGGGATTCGTGGCGGTGGTCAACCTCGAGAGCACCGATCTCGACCGGGTGCGGGCGGGCGAGGAACGGGTCATCCTGCCCCGTCTCTCGGACGCGCTTTTCTTCTTCGAGCAGGACCGGCGTCAACCTTTTGCCGAGCGGGCCCGGGAACTCGACAGTATCATTTTTGAAAAACGACTCGGCCATCTCGGGCTCAGGCGCGAGCGCCTGACCCTCTGGATGGAGCGCTGGGCAGGGGCGTTTGGCCTGGATCCATCCCTCGCGCGGGAAGCCGCTTCGCTCGTGCTCTGTGATCTCACGACTACCCTGGTTCGCGAGTTTCCAGAACTCGCCGGCGAGGCTGGCGCGCACTACGCCCATCTACATGGATTCCAGGCGCCAGTGGTCCAGGCGCTGCGGGAAGCCTACCTCCCTAAAACGGCCGAAGACAGCCTTCCCGAGAGTGCCCTAGGCGCGCTTCTCTCGCTCGCGCTCCGGGTCGATCTCTTGGCCGGATATTTCCGCGTGGGCGAAAAACCGACCGGCCAACGCGATCCTTTCGCACTGAGGCGGGCCGCACAGGGCATCCTCAGCATCCTCGATCCTCGTGCGCATCCCGGGACGGCCTATGCGCCATCCGGATCCCCGCCCCTCGCGCTCGAAGCCCTCTTTGAAACGTCCCTGACCGGCTATCCAGCATCGGCCAAGGTTTCGGCAACTCCAGCCTCGCTCGCGGCCGAACTCTATGAGTTCATGCTCGACCGCCTGCGCGCGCGTCATCTCGATCTCGGTGGCGAGATCGAGGCCTTCGAGGCCGTGGCGAGCTTGCGTCCCCCGACCCTCGAGGACTTCCGAGCCCGTCTCGATGCCCTGGAAGCCCTCCAAGCACGCCCCGAACTCAAGACCCTGGTGCAGATGATGAAGCGTGTGGGGAACCTCCTCAAAAAAAGCTCCCGGGAGGACGACCCTACGGACGCACCGGCGGTTCAGTCCGTATGGGAACCGGATGAGGCGCGCCTCGCATCCTCACTCGAGAATCTCGAATCCCGGGTTCGTGCGGATACCCTGGCGGGTCGATACCGCGAGGCACTCGAGGCACTCCTCGCACTCGAAGCACCGCTCGCGGGATTTTTCGGATCGGTGCTCGTGCTCGCCGAAGATCCGGTACTCCGCACACGCCGCCTGATCCTCCTCAGGCGCGTCGAGAGCCTGCTCCGCACGGTCGCGGACCTCGCACGCCTCAAGGGAGATTGAGTGTGGTGTCACCATCGATCACAAGGCAGCACCTTGTCGACCCGGCCCGGTTTGTCGTGCTGGACCGTGATGGAGTCATCAATGTGGATTCACCGGACTACATCCGCACCCCGGCCGAATGGATTCCCATCCCGGGCAGCCTCGAGGCCATCGCACGTCTCACCCGCGAGCGGTTTGGGATCGTGGTCATCACGAATCAGTCTGCCATCGGCAGGGGACTCATGACGGAATCCAGTCTCGAGGCGATTCATCACCACATGTGTGTGGCGGTCGAGGAGGCCGGCGGACAGATCACGGCGATCTATCACTGTCCGCACACACCCGAGGCCGGATGCGACTGCCGCAAACCGAAGCCTGGGCTCTTCCGCCGGTTCGCATCGGATTTCGGAGTCGTTCTCGACGGAATCCCGGCCGTGGGTGACAGTCTCCGCGACCTCGAGGCAGCAAAAGCCGCGGGCGCGCGCCCGGTCCTGGTCCTGACCGGCAATGGCCACGTGACCCATAGCGGCCTTTCCGATACGGGGCTCGAAGGGATCGAGACCCATGCCGATCTCGCCGCTTTCGCGGCCTCCCTCGGATCCTGAGGGCATCAGGGTGAGCGCTTCGCGGATGCGGGAGGCGAAGCCGCCACGAACGCGCACCCATCGGGATGCGTCTTCAGACACGATTCCGGGAAAGGCCATCCTCGTCATCCGTTCGCTCACATTCACCGTGCTCATGGTGGCCAGCGTGATCTTCTTTGCGGTACTCGTCCTGGCCACTCTCGGCCTGCCGCGGTTCGAACGCAGGCGCTTCGCCTTTGGAGATGCCTGCTGCCGCTTCGAACTCTGGTTGCTCCGGACGATCTGCGGTCTCGACTACGTTGTGGAAGGTGCCGACCATCTGCCCCAGGCGGGCGGCATCCTGTTCTGGCGCCACGAATCCGCGTGGGAAACATTTCTCTCCTTCACCCTGTCGCCACGTCCCACCTGGGTCCTCAAACGCGAGCTTTACTGGATTCCGATTATTGGTTGGGCGATCGCCGCATTGCGGCCGATCGCCATCAATCGGGGCGCCCGGAGGGTCGCGGTGAACCAGATCCTGCAAAAAGGTCCCGTCCAGATCCGCCAGGGGCGCACCCTCAACTTTTTCCCGGAAGGCACACGGCTCGCACCCGGTGAACGCCGACGTTACGGCCTGAGCGGGGCCTTGCTCGCCAAAACGCTCGACTGTCCGGTGGTCCCGGTGGCCCACAATGCGGGCGATTTCTGGCGCCGTCGGGGCTGGATCAAGCGCCCGGGCGTGATCCAGGTCTGGATCGGCGAGCCGATCGACGTGGCCGGCCGGTCTCCCGAAGCGTTCAATGCGGCAGTTCAGGGCTGGATCGAGGAAGCGCTCTCCAAAATGCGCCAGACCGCCTAGATGTCCAGATTGGCCACATCGAGTGCATTGCGCTCGATGAACTCGCGCCGGCGGTCGACCTGTTCTCCCATGAGGGTCGTGAAGAGGTCATCCGCTTCAAGCGCATTTTCGATCCGCACCTGGAGCAGGCGCCGGCTCGCCTGGTTCATCGTGGTGTCGGCGAGCTGCTCCGGATTCATCTCGCCGAGTCCCTTGTATCGCTGGATCACCGATCCGCGGCGTGCCTCTGCATAGAGCCACTCGAGTGCAGCTTCGAAATCGGGTTGGACCGATTCCCGCTCGCCCCGGTGGACCTGGAAGGGCCCCGGGCCGAGTTCCCCGATCCGGTCGTGCGCCACCCGGAGCTCCCGGTAATCCGGGCTGAGGAAGAACTCCCGGCGCACGGTACGGTGGCTTTCGACTCCATGTTCGCTCCGGGTCACACGGATGGCGTGCTCATCCGGAACGAGTGCGTAACGGGCCAGCGGGAACCGCTCCGCGAGGGCTTCGTGCATCGCACGGGACCAATCGGCAAGACCTTCAGGGTCGGCGAAGCCTTGGGGATCCAGGGCAGGACCCATGAGGAGTGCCCAGAGGAAGCCGTGATCGTAGCGCTGGCCCCAGCGATCAATGATCCGTCTCGCCCGCAAGAGGGTCCGTGCAACATGGAGGAGGGTCTCGATCGGAACCGGTGCAGGATGCTGGACGCTGGTGAGTTCTGCCCCGTCGAGTGCAGCCGTGAGGAGATATTCGTCGAGTTCATGCTCGTCCTTGAGGTAGATCTCCTGTTTGCCCCGGCGCACCTTGTAGAGCGGTGGCTGCGCGATATAGATATGTCCGCGCTCGACCAAGGCCGTCATCTGGCGGTAAAAGAACGTGAGCAGCAGTGTCCGGATATGCGCCCCATCCACATCCGCATCGGTCATGATGATGATGCGGTGATAGCGTAAACGGCTCGGATCAAAATCATCCTTGCCGATGCCGCAGCCGAGAGCCGTGATCAGGGCGGCGATCTCCCCGGAGGACAGGACGCGCTCGAAGGAGGCTTTTTCGACGTTGATGATCTTGCCTTTGAGTGGAAGAATGGCCTGGTACCGCCGGTCACGGGCCTGCTTCGCCGAGCCACCGGCCGAATCCCCCTCCACGAGGAACAGTTCGCAAAGCGCCGGATCCTTCTCCTGGCAATCGGCGAGCTTGCCAGGCAACCCTGCAACATCGAGTGCGCCCTTGCGCCGGGTGAGTTCGCGTGCACGCCGCGCGGCATCACGCGCACGCGCCGCTTCGAGCATTTTCTCTGCGATGAGCCGCCCTTCCTGCGGATGCTCCCAGAGAAAATTCCTGAGCCGCTCGGCGAGCAACCCCTCGATGATCGGCTTGACTTCAGATGAGACGAGTTTGTCCTTGGTCTGCGAGCTGAATTTGGGGTCGGGCACCTTGAGGGAGAGCACGGCCGTGAGCCCTTCGCGTGCATCATCACCCGTGGCCTGGACTTTTTCGCGTTTCGCATAGCCGGCTTCTTCGAGAAACCCGGTGAGTGTGCGGGTCAGCGCACTCCTGAATCCCGTGAGGTGGGTTCCGCCATCGCGTTGCGGCACATTGTTCGTGAAACAGAACACGGTCTCCTGGTAGGATTTGGTCCATTGCAGCGCGATCTCGACCCCGATGTCATGTTCTTCGGCGTTGAAGTGGAATACGGTCGGGTGCAAGGGCGTCCGGTTGCGGTTCAGGTATTCGACGAATGCACGGATCCCGCCTTCAGCCCAGAAAAGATCTTCACGGTCATCCCGTTCATCGCGGAAAAATATCTTAACCCCTGAATTTAAAAAAGAAATTTCCTTAAGCCGGCGCGCGATCGTGTCATAGTCGAAGCGGGTATCCGTGAAAATCTTGGGGCTCGGCAGGAAACGGATCTCGGTGCCGGTCCCTTCAGAGGCTTCCACCCGCCGGATGGGATAGACCGGGTTTCCCATCTGGTATTCCTGCTCGTAGAGTGCACCCCCGCGACGGATGCGTAGCAGGAGATGTTCGGACAGGGCATTTACGACCGAGACGCCGACTCCATGCAACCCGCCGGAAACCTTATAAGTGTTGTCGTCGAACTTGGCACCCGAGTGGAGCACCGTCATGATCACCTCGGCCGCCGAGCGTCCCTCCTCGGGATGGATCTCAACCGGAATACCCCGCCCGTCG